>JAQWOW010000036.1 GCA_029245665.1 Polaribacter sp.
TCTAGCTCTTATAGCCAAACGTTTTACTTCAGATTCAACCCCTTTAAAAGATAAATTTTCGGCATTTCTAATTACTGGTACCATGAGTCCTTTTGGTCCAGAAACGGCAATAGAAATATCTTGAAAATCATTCTTTATTTGGAAATCTCCGTCAATCATAGAATTCACATCAGGATATAGTTTTAAAGCTCGTACGACAGCCAATGTAAAGAAAGACATGAATCCTAAACCAACGCCGTGTTTTGCTTTAAAGTCTTCTTTAAACTGCGAACGTAAATCAAATATTGGCTGCATGTTTACTTCATTAAAAGTAGTCAACATGGCCGTTTCACTTTTTACAGCAACCAAACGTTCGGCAACTTTTCTGCGCAACATAGACATTTTTTTACGTTCTGTGCTTCTGGTACCATTTGCTGGGATTGTTCCCATAGAAGGTACTGCTTTTACTGCATCCTCTTTGGTGATTCTTCCGTCTTTTCCGGTCCCTTTAATTGTTGCAGCATCCATGCCTTTTTCTGCTAAAATTTTCTTAGCTGCAGGAGAAGCAGTTCCAGTTGCATAGGTTTCCGTTTTTGGCGTTTCTTTTACGTCACTTTTCTTTTCTTCTTTTTTTACTTCTATTTTTGGAGCAGCACCCTCTTGTCTCGCCGCACTTGTGTCTATCAAACAAACAACAGCTCCAACTTCTACAGCATCCCCTTCTTCTGCTTTTAAAGTAATACTTCCACTCTCTTCAGCCGGCAATTCTAAAGTAGCTTTGTCAGAATCTACTTCTGCAATAGGCTGGTCTTTTTCAACATAATCTCCATCTTCAACCAACCAAGTTGCTATTTCTACTTCTGTAATCGATTCTCCCGGAGAAGGAACTTTCATTTCTAAAATCATCAGTTCTTATTTTACTTTTGCCAAAGGTATTTCAGCTTTTAATTATTTATTATTTGGGCGTTTTAACAGGCTTTCCACTATATCTTTTCTTTTAGAATCTTTCGGCGATGCCTCAAGTTACAAAAGAAAAGGATGTCGTTTCAATCCTTAACGCAACTTATTTATTGTCAAAAACACTATCAATAACAGCTTTGTGTCGTTTTTTAAATCGTGTACTCGAACCCGCTGCAGGTACTGCATAATATTTACGAGAACGCACATTTAATTTCACCAATTCTAAACGTTCTAACATAAAACTCCAAGCGCCCATATTTTTGGGTTCTTCTTGAGCCCAAATGTATTCTTCAATATTTGGGTATCGATCTATTATTTGTTGTAATTTTTCTTGGTGTAAAGGGAACAATTGTTCAATTCTAACCAAAGCAACATCCTCTCTTTCCAATGCTTCTCTTTCCGCTAACAAATCATAATAGAATTTCCCCATACAGAAAACCAATTTTTTAACTCGATTTGGATCTAGGATATCATCGATTACCTCTTGAAATTCTCCTGTTGCTAGATTTTCAATAGAACTAACCGCTTTTGGATGGCGCAATAAACTTTTGGGTGTAAATACGATCAAAGGTTTTCTATAATCGCGTTTCATTTGTCTGCGCAACAAATGATAAAAGTTTGCAGGGGTTGTACAGTTTGCAACGGTCATATTATCTTCTGCACACAATTGTAAATAACGCTCTATTCTTGCCGACGAGTGCTCAGAACCCTGTCCTTCGTATCCGTGTGGAAGTAAGACCACAATTCCGTTTTGAGCTTTCCATTTATCTTCTGCAGCAGAAATATATTGGTCAAAAATAATTTGAGCTCCATTAGAGAAATCTCCAAATTGCGCCTCCCAAATAGTTAATGTATTCGGATTTCCCATGGCATATCCATAATCAAAACCTAATACCCCATATTCAGACAATAACGAATTATAGATTGTCATTTGACCCTTGTTCTTTGGGTTTTTATTGAGTAGATTAATTCTTTCTTCTGTAACTTCATCGCGTAAAATAGCATGCCTGTGAGAAAATGTTCCTCTTTCTACATCCTGTCCAGAAATACGAATATCAAAGCCTTCTTCTAACAAAGATCCGTAAGCAAGATTTTCTGCCATTCCCCAATCTAATGTATTGGTTTCAAAAGCCATTTTTGCTCTTCCTTGTAAAATACGTTCTGCTTTCCTAACAAAATTTGCCCCTTCAGGAACGGTAGAAACGATTTTGGCAATATTTTTTAAATTTTCTTCAGGATAACGTGTGTTAGTGCTTTCCAACATCGTATTGAGATCTTTACGCTCGAAACCTTTCCAGGTAGATTTCATGAACTCTTTTACCTTCGAAGTTTTGTCATCTTTAGAATTGTTAAATTCAGTATCTAACATTTCTTTGAATTCTGTGGTGATCGTCTTTAGATACTCTTGATCTATAGTTCCCTCTGCAATTAATTGTGCAGCATAAATATCTTTTGGGTTTTGGTGTTTGGAAATTGCTTTGTATAATTTAGGTTGTGTAAAACGAGGCTCATCACCTTCATTATGTCCGTATTTTCTATACCCTAACAAATCAATAAAAATATCTGTTTTAAAACGCATTCTAAATTCTAAGGCCATTTCCATTGCGTGGCAAACAGCTTCTGTGTCGTCAGCATTTACATGTAGAACAGGTGATAGGGTAACTTTTCCAACATCGGTACAGTAGGTACTCGAACGAGCATCTAAATAATTGGTTGTAAAACCAATCTGATTATTTACAACAATATGAATGGTTCCTCCTGTCTTGTATCCATTTAATTTTGCCATTTGAACAACTTCGTAGGCAATTCCTTGACCTGCAATAGCAGCATCACCATGAATAATGATCGGTAAAATTTTACCAGAGTCTCCGTTGTATTTTCTATCAATTTTAGCTCTTGTAATTCCTTCTGCAACAGAGGCAACAGTTTCTAGGTGAGATGGATTAGGAACTAAATTCATTTTAATTTCGTTCCCGTCTCTGTAGGTTTTGCTCAATGTCAACCCCAAATGATATTTTACATCTCCATCGATGTCTTGATCTTCAAAATCTTTTCCTTCAAATTCACTAAAAAGTTCTCTTACAGGTTTTTTAAAGATATTTACCAGGGTGTTTAAGCGACCTCTGTGTGCCATCCCCAGCACACATTCTTTTACGCCAAATTTTTCAGCTGCATCTCTAAGCACTACACTAATTCCTGGAATTAGAGCTTCACCACCTTCCAAAGAAAATCGTTTTTGACCCACATATTTTGTTTGTAAAAAACTTTCGAAAGTTACAGCTTGATTTAATTTCCCTAAAATATATTTTTTAGATTCTGTATTGTAATTTGGGTGATTGCCATTTTCATTAATCCGTTCTTGCCACCATTTTAATTTCTCTGGATTGCGCATGTACATATATTCTACACCAATAGAATCACAATAAATACGTTGTAAATGCTTAATTATTTCAGAAAGTGTTGCTTTACCTATTCCTAAGATTTCACCAGCTGAAAACTCAATATCTAAATCATTTTTGTGCAATCCAAAATTTTCGAGGTCTAGTGTGGGTTGGTATTGTCTTCTTTCTCTAACAGGATTCGTTTCTGTAAACAAATGGCCACGTGTTCTGTATCCATTAATCAAATCAACAACAAGGAATTCTTTTCGAACCTCAAGAGGAATTTCTTGGGATTCTTCCTCCTCTTTTAAAGAATAATTTTCATTTGCTAAATCATAGCCCTGAAAAAAGCTTCTCCAGCTTGGTTCAATGTCATCTGGGTTTGCCAAATACTTGTCATATAAATCAGCTATAAAGCCGGTATGTGCCGCGTTTAAAAACGAAAATTTATCCATAGTGTAGTTTCTGCTTTTTGATAAGCTATACTAGCAGGCAAAAATACAAATTTTGAGATAAAAGGTTCTTTTTTTTCGTTAGAATATTAGGGCAAAAAATTTTTTTTTTCTTCAAAAAGTATTTGGCTATAAACTAAAAAGATATATATTTGCACTCGCTAATCACAAAATTTGTGAAGCAAACTCCTCCTTAGCTCAGTTGGTTAGAGCATCTGACTGTTAATCAGAGGGTCCTAGGTTCGAGTCCTAGAGGGGGAGCAACATATAAT
>JAQWOW010000073.1 GCA_029245665.1 Polaribacter sp.
CGCTTTCCCAGTAAGTCCATTAATAATCCGTTCCTCATAATCTACTTCAGCACCATCTTTTAAAGCCTCAATCGCTTCTTTCGCAAAATTTATAGCCTCAACCGCAACCACCCCATGAACTCGGTTCTTCTGTAAAAAATCAATTAAATTGCTTACTTCAGTGCTATTGCTACTCGAATATAACCAATTTTTTTGACTGTTATCGGTAATCTTTAATTCCGTTATTAAACTTTCTATAACCAGACCTCTCGTTGAAACATCATCTACCATCGCGTCTAACGCTGCTTTTTTATCTGCTTCCCAAGCCATTAAATCGATACGACCCCCACACATATTATTTTGATATTTAAATCTGTGAATTTGAGGATATCTCGGGTCAAAAAGAGATACATTGTATCCACTACTGCTTTTAGCATATTCCTCAATGACCGGTTGTGTTGCCATATCTGAGTTTCTAAATTTTAAAAGTGCATCGGGTAAGATACAAACCATACAATTAATAATATCTTTATAATGTTCGTAGTTTAAAAGAAATTGCATCAATCCCAATTTGTCCCATTCACTAAAACCATTATAATACTCGTGTTTAAGTCGAAACATTTTACGCTCAAAGCTGCTTCCAAGATAGTCTAATTTTTCAATAGTATGCCTGTATTCATAGTTTCTCGATATTTGATTTTCAAAAGCATTTTCTATATTAGATTCTAATTTCAAAAGAGTGCTTAATAAAGTAATCTCTTTAAGAGAGATCCCATTTACTTCTATGTAAGAAAATTGAGAATTGTTGATATTTCCCTCTCTAAGTTCAATTTTTCTCAACTGTAAGAATTTTAATTGTCTTAAGTAGCGTCGGTTTTTCCGTTTACCAGAATTATATAATCTCTCATATTTAGAGAGTATAACAGGCGTGTTTTTTGTGATATTTTCTCTTTCTATACCAGAAAAGAAGGCCTTTTTTGCTTGGTTATAATTGTTAAAAGAAGTGTTGAGTTGTTTTTCAATTTCAGCTTTCATTAAATTAAATTGTTTTCTATGCCAAGACATAAGATTTGCTACTTGCACTTTTTCTAACAATGCTAAATTATTTAATGCTGTATGAAAACCATTGTTCCAATTAAAAGAAAAATCCTCGAATTCTGTTTCTCCTGTAGAACGCTTTTTGAGGTCTTTTACCTCATCAAGCCTAAGATACTCACCCCTATTATTATTTGGCCGTATCTGACTATGAGTTAAATAACTCGATACCAATACCCCTATAAATAGTGTTCTATATATGTATGTTTTCATAGCTTATTTTTTGATGATTATTCTTGTTTTCCTTTCATTATTCACAACCACAGTAACCACATAAATGCCCTTTTCTAAGCTGGAGCCCTCAAAATAATACCGATGATCTCCTCGCTGTTGTTCGCTCCCTTTTTTAATAAGCTCCTTTTTAGTTTCAAATAAAAATAGCAGAAAAGCCACAACCTTTTTAGTTTGAACTTGACTGCTATTTTATATACCGTGTTGTGTAAAATTTTATGTTTTCCTCTTATTAATTAGTTGAATAACGTAGCTTAAACTAATATAAGCCGTCATTCCTATTATTAAAAAAGAAAATATTAGTTTTAGAGTCTTTATTTCAGAAAAGTTTTTTATTACATAAATTGATAAGCTTATAGAAATAAATAAAAAAAGTAATGTTCTTGGTAATGTCATTTTATATTTAAACATGATAATTTTTTTTTAATTAATACCAACCCATACAATCTCCAAATTCATATGCTGCCCAAGCAGCGCCAACCCAACCTAAAGCTCTAGATGCGATTTTTCGGAGGGCTTTTTTGGCGATTTTTTTTGTTACTTTTCCTCTAAATAATTCAATTATAGCATCAATACCAACTGCCCTAAGAGCGCAGTCGTATGCATCTTGAGCATACATATCAGATACAAACAATCCTGATAAATTTACCGCAACTTCATTATCGTTATTTTTTGCTGACAATAAAGCTAATCCTAATATAGCTATTCTTGGGTCTTCTGAATCTAACTCTTCTAAGAAATCAGATTCTTCAACACCATACGAAGAGAATAATTCCTTTGTGCCTTCAATTAAAGGTTTAAGAATGTCTTTTGCTTCTTGCTCTGTTTGGTTTTGAATTTCTTCAAAATTTGCACTCTTAGCAATCAAAAAAGAATTTTGCTTATTAGCTACACTTTCAAGTCTAATCGTTGTTTTTTTGCTAAACTTTCAAACTTATTAAGTGCTATTTGCTGTTCAGAGTTTTCAAATATTTCATTATCTGTTTGACAAGATTGAATTACAAATATAATTCCAACCAACAATAATTTAATAGTGAAAATTGCAAACATACCTTTTGCAAATTTTTTAAATCCATTTTCCATGTTTTTAGTTTTAAAGAAGAAGTTTTTATTTTGACTCTTTCAATGTTAATAATTTTTTCTTACTCTTTCGATTTTCAATATCTCGGTATCCTTTTTGTTTTATTTCGGGTTCAACGTTTCACATAATCCGAAGCTTGGGAGGTGAACCCATTTTTGACCAATTTTTTTTATTTAAATCTACAAAGAATAGCAACGCATGTCAATCACTGAAAATGGTGTTTTTTTTGCGTCACGGAAAACAATGAG
>JAQWOW010000083.1 GCA_029245665.1 Polaribacter sp.
TTTAATTGTAAACGGAGAACAAAATGAACATTATATTTCCGACATTCAGCATGTAAGACGAAGAGAAACTATAGCCATGACGCCAGTAAATTGTAATGCTGTATTAGAGGCTTTCGTTAACAACACTCGTTTCACTGTTCCGCCTGGTCATCTTAAAACCAACAAAGAAATTGTTCTAGATTCAATTGTAAAGATTTCAGGTGCAAACACAAAGCCCCTCGTTGGCTCTAGCGGTCTATCGATCCAATATGCTATTATGATGGGACTAATTGACGATGCTCAGGAAAACCATAAAGGAAAAGCCATTAAATTTATAGTTCCCCCCAATTGTTATGGAGGCACGAATGACCAAGCAAGACGTGTTGCTGCTTGTATTAAAAATGTAGAAGTTGTAGATTTACCTGTAGATGGTGCTCATGATATGGTGCAAAGTATTGATACTATTTTAGCTGAAATTGCCACCGAAGACGCCATTCCTTATATCATCGCAGAAATTCCAACAAACCCAAGAGTTGAAGTGCCAGACTTACAAGAATTAAAAGCTGTTTTAGAAAAGGTGCGCATGACTTCAATTGGAACCATTGCAATTGAACCTGTATTCATTTTAGATCAAACCTTTTGCCCAAATGTTCTTTTTTTAGGGGAGGGTGAAATACTCTCTACCGTTCGCACTATTTCGTATGCCAGCGGGTCTAAATTTCCAAGTGGCGGAAAATGTACTGCTGGTTACTGTGTTGGAAATAAAAAGATGGTGCCTTTCATTGAGAAAATAGAAAAACATCTTACTCTTTGTGATAATGAAGCCACTGGTCTTCAATATGAAATTTTGGCAAAACAATTGCCCTCTATGAATCAACGAATAAAAGATGCCTATAAAAATACGCGAGATTTTGTAAACTTTATAAAAGTTGCTTTACCAGATTCAAAAATAAATTTTGTATCAGAAGAGTTGGCATTAAAAAGCTTTACACCCTCTGTATTTTCGTTGGATCTTCCTACCAAAGGAACCACCGATGAGGAAAGAGAAAACTATAAGAGAGCACTGAACCTTAAATTAATCAATTTAATGATTGCCAAAATACCCAACGAAAGTAAGTTTTGTGTTAGTTATGGACAGTTAAAAGGGTGCTATTGGACGATTCCTGCAACCTCGACTCAGGGTACTACAAAAGAGGGCGACAAAGATTATATTGTCCGTGCATCACTTTCTCCTAATGTAGATCTTGAACTCCATAAAAAAATATTTTTAGAGTTTGTAGCAAACATTTAACTTTAAAAATAGGTTCATACATAGTTCAATTTGTAAGGATCAATAATTACCAACGAATAATAACAGATCCCCAAGTAAATCCACTTCCGAAAGCTGCCAAAACTACTAAATCATTGTCTTTAATTTTTCCCTTTTCCCAGGCCTCGGTCAATGCAATAATTACAGAAGCAGCTGTTGTATTTCCATATTTCATAATGTTATTAAAAACTTGGTCATCTGACAATCTAAATTTCTTCTGAATAAATTGGGCAATGCGAAGATTTGCTTGATGAGGAATTAACATATCAATATCGTTTTTCTCTAAATTGTTGGCTTGAAGGCCTTCGACTATGGCTTCAGAAAATCTAGTTATTGCATGTTTAAATACAAATGGACCATTCATATAAGGATAGTATGATACATCATCTGGATCATTTTTTTCTAAAATTTCTGGAACCCACCTTTGTGTAGAGGGCCCCTCTAAAACTAATTCTTTTGCATGTTTCCCTTCCGAATGTAGATGAGAAGATAAAATTCCTTTTCCTCCCTCTTCACATCTAGATAAAATTGCTGCTCCTGCTCCATCGCCAAAAATAACCGAAACATTTCTACCTCTGGTAGAGCGTTCTAAACCACCAGAGTGATTTTCTGCACCAATCACTAAAATATTTTTATACATTCCTGTCTTAATAAACTGGTCTGCAACAGACATTGCATAGATAAAACCAGAACATTGGTTGCGAACATCTAAAGCACCGATTGTTGGCATCTCTAAAATGTCTTGTACTTGAACTCCACCTCCAGGAAAATACATATCTGGACTTAGAGTTGCAAAAACTATAAAATCGATATCATCTTTGGTTAAACCAGCTCTTTCTATTGCAATTTTTGATGCTTTAGCTCCCATAACCGCTGTTGTGTCTCCTGATTTAGGATCAATCCATCGTCGTTCTTTGATTCCCGTTCTTTCTTGAATCCATTCGTCTGAAGTTTCCATAAATTCTTTTAAATCGTTATTGGTAACAACATTATCTGGGAGATAATAACCAAGTCCAGTTATTTTAGAATTATACATCATATTTATATTTTTTAGTTTTTTCCTTTTTTCCTTTTTTGTAATAAGCTAAAATAGGGATAAATTAACGTGATTGCAAAATGATGAGCTATTGCTTAGCCTACTTTTATTGATTCGAAAAAAAGCAACATCGTTAGTAGTTACTTTTCTGGGATTTTACTCATTGCAAATTCTGAAATTGCCGTAATTGATAAAGAAGGGTTAACGCCAGGATTTGCTGAAATAACAGACCCATCACAGACCATCATATTTTGGTAACCAAAGACATTACAATGTTTATCTACCACACCTGTTTTAGCATCTTCTCCCATTACAGACCCTCCAAGAATATGAGCTGTAGTTGTAGTTCCTAAAAGTATGTCTGTAAAATTAGAATAGGAAATTCCTTTTATTTTAGCTCCTACTTTAGTTCCTAAATCAATTGCCTCAGGAATAAATGGATTTGGTTTTTTTCCTTTCTCTGCGATTGTTTTCATGGATGTAAAAAAGCCTCGCTTTATCTGCAAAGTACTGTCTAGAGTTTGCATAAAGAGAAGAATTGTTGTTTTCTCTGCATATTTTCTAGTGAAGAATGTTTTTAAAATATAAATCGGTTTGGTAATTAGTATACCTAGAACACCTAAAATTCTTAAAATTCGATATTTCCCAGTCACAGTGGGTAGCGACATCATTTTAAAAAAACTAGATCCTTTTGCATACCGAACAGGTTCTAGATGACTATTTTTATCTGTATGTAAAATTGAACCTATTGAGATTCCTTTCGAGTAATCTTTATCGTTGTCTTTTGAAGAAGTGATAGATAATAAAGATTCATTGTTGGTTCTAATGCATTTTCCAACAAGATTAGATAAATTTGGTAAAGAGGTTTCTTTTAGCTTCAACAACAATGGAATAGTTCCCATAACTCCTCCTGAAAAAATAACACCTTTGGTTGTTACACTTTCCTTCTTTTTTTTTCCAATACTAGATTTATAACTTATTTTATATCCTTTAGAAATATTTTTTTTGTCTAAAGTTTCTACATTAAAAACTTCTTTTTCTGCTAATATTTTAGCGCCTAATTGTTGTGCTAAATACAAATAGTTTTTGTCTAAAGTATTCTTAGAATTAAATCTACAACCAGTCATACAAGCTCCACAGTGTATACATCCTTTTCTATCCGGACCTTTACCATCAAAGTAAGGGTCTTTGACTGTTTTGCCTGGTTCTCCAAAAAACACAGCAACTTTGGCAGCTTTAAAATCTTTCTCTTTTTTCAAATCTTTAGCAATCTCTTTTATTAACAAATCAGAATCATGTAACTTTGGATTTACAGTAGCGCCTAACATTTTATAAGCTGTTTTATAAAAAGGTTTTAAAACCTTTTGCCAAGGGTTTAAGTTTGCCCAACTTCCTGTTATAAAAAAATCATCTTTTGGAATCGGGAGTGTATTTGCATATGTTAGAGAACCTCCACCAACTCCTACTCCGGAAAGAACTGTTACATGATTTAAAAATGTCATTTTAAAAAAACCTCGAAATTTGAACTGAGGCAACCACAACCATTTTTTTAAATTCCAATTTGTTTTTGGAAAATCAGTAGCATTGAACCATTTCCCTTTCTCTATGACCAAAACTTTGTATCCTTTTTCAGACAAACGAAGCGCACTCACAGCACCACCAAAACCACTTCCAATAATTACATAATCATACTTTAAATTCATCTTAAAACATTGAGTAAGTTGCTCTCTTTAAAAGTAACAATAATTTAGAGAATAAAATAATTTCTGTCATCTTGTCATAAAATACGCTTTGGTATTTTATTTGAATACTGTTTGTAATAAATAATTAATAAAATAAAATATAAATAAAATGGCAAAAGGAAACATTAATGTATCTGTTGAAAATATTTTTCCACTGATCAAAAAATTCTTGTATTCTGATCACGAAATCTTTCTACGTGAACTTATTTCTAACGGAACAGATGCAACCTCTAAACTAAAACACCTCATATCGATTGGTGAGGCTAAAACTGAATTGGGTGATGTTAAAATAGAAATAAGCATTCAAAAAGAAGCTAAAACAATCACAATTAAAGATCAAGGTTTAGGAATGACCGCAGATGAGGTTGAAAAATACATCAATCAAATTGCATTTTCTGGTGCTGAAGAGTTTTTAGACAAGTACAAAGACAATGAAGCAGGAATTATTGGTCATTTTGGATTGGGTTTTTACTCTGCATTTATGGTAGCAGAAAAAGTAGAGATTATTACAAAATCTTTCAAAGATGCTCCAGCAGCTCATTGGACATGTGATGGGTCTCCTGAATATACATTGGTTGAGCATGACAAATCTGACAGAGGTACAGAAATTATTTTACACGTTGCAGAAGATTCTTTAGACTTTCTAGAAGAAAGTAAAATTGAAGGCTTATTAAACAAGTACAATCGTTTTAACCAAGTACCTATTAAATTTGGAACGAAAGAGATTAACGATCCAGCCTTTACTCCAAAAACAACCAAAGACAAAGAGGGGAAAGAAACAACGGAGCCACACAAACAAATTACGGTAGATAAAATTATTAACAATACAGACCCTGCATGGACTAAAAAACCTGCTGATTTAGAAAAGGAAGATTACGACAATTTCTACAGGGAATTGTATCCGATGCAATTTGAAGAATCTTTGTTTCATATTCACTTAAACGTGGATTACCCTTTTAACTTGACAGGAATTTTATTCTTTCCTAAGTTAAGTCCAAACATGGACATGCAAAAGGATAAGATTCAGTTATATCAAAACCAAGTTTTTGTAACGGATAACGTTGAAGGAATCGTTCCAGACTTTTTACAAATGCTTAAAGGAGTTATTGACTCTCCAGACATTCCTTTAAATGTATCTCGTTCCTATTTACAAGCAGATGGAGCTGTTAAAAAGATTTCAGGTTATATTACTAAAAAAGTAGCCGATAAATTAGCTTCTTTGTTTAAGAAAGATAGAGCTGATTTTGAAAAAAAATGGAATGATATTAAAGTAATTATTGAATACGGAATGTTGTCTGAAGACAAGTTCTTCGACAAAGCTAAGAAATTTGCTTTGTATCCTACTGTTGATGACTCTTATTTCACATTTGATGAATTAGTAGAAAAAACAAAAGAGGCTCAAACAGACAAAGACGGAAATCACGTTATTTTATATGCTGCAAATAAAGATGCTCAACATAGCTATATTCAAGCTGCTAAAGACAAAGGATATGAAGTATTACTTTTAGACTCTCCGATTATTTCGCATTTAATGCAGAAATTAGAAGGTGGAGATGGAAAAGTGAAGTTCACAAGAGTAGATGCTGATCATGTAGATAATTTAATTAAAAAAGACGAAACTGTAATTTCTAAATTATCTGATGAAGAAAAAGAAAAACTAAAGCCAATTATTGAAGCTGCTGTTCCAAAAGAAACGTACACAGTGCAATTAGAAGCAATGGATTCTTCCTCTTCTCCGTTTATAATTACAGTTCCAGAATTTATGCGTAGAATGAAAGAAATGCAAGCTTCTGGTGGTGGTGGTGGAATGATGGGAATGGGAAATTTTCCAGACATGTATAATTTGGTTGTAAATACAAATCATGAATTGGTAGGACAAATACTCCAGACCAAAACAGAAAAGAAACAAAGTCGTTTAATTTCTCAAGCTTTCGATTTGGCAAAATTATCTCAAAACTTGTTACATGGAGAGGAGTTAACGAATTTTATCAAACGTTCTTACGAATTGATAAAATAGAAGACCACAGAAGTATTAGACACTGTAAAAAAGCCTCTTTGTGAATCACAAAGAGGCTTTTTATTGGTTTCTTATACAACTTTTAAAGGTATAAATACAATTATTTTTTACGAGTTGTCACTGACACTTTCGATGTTAATTCTTGACCATTAACCGATAAATTCATGTTCATTAAAGTTTCTAGGGGTATACCAGAAGTTCTATCTATCTTTATATTACCTGTTATTTTTCCGTCAGCCATTCCAGAAACATCACCAGATAAATCTAATAAAATAGTCTCTTTTAAAATAGATGTAACGGTATACAGAAAGTCCATTTTCATTCCCTTTTCATCCTTAGACATTGTCCAAGTACTCCCAACTTTTACAGCCTCTTTGGGGTAAACAACATTGCTAGACTGATTGGCGATGTCTTCCATGCCAGGAACATTTGGTTCTACAACTGCTTCTGTAATTTCACCTAGGTTATTTCCTTTGGTTAAAACCACAGCTTCTAACATTGGTCCCATTTGAGTTTTCATCATTTTACCAGCTTCATCTAACTCATCGTCACTTTTAGAAGAATCAAAACTAATTATATTTCCACCTTGCAACATGTCCATGGAGATTTTTGTAAATTTCATTTCACTTTCGTAATTTTCTCCTTTTGCATCTATAATTTTCATACCCATGTCTATGGACATTCCCATAGACATCATGGTACCCATTTCTTGGGACATATTCATAGAAACAGAATAGCTTGCTCCTTTTTCATAATTTAAACGAAGTAATACTGGGTCTTGAGCTGAACTGATAGTAGCTGAAATAACTAAAAATAAGACGACTAATTTTTTCATTGTTTTGATTTTTTTAAGGGTATTGATTTATGATTAGTGAATATTAAAAACGTCCATTAAATAGGAATGTTTCTAACTATTATAATAAAATTATTGTTTTAGTAATCTTGGTGTACATTCCAAGATTCTAAAATTTCTTTTAAGGTTTTAATAAACATTCCACCCAATGCACCATTTACAACTCTATGATCATAAGAATGGGAGACAAACATTTTTTGTCTTATTCCGATAAAATCTCCTTCAGAAGTTTCAATAACTGCTGGAACTTTACGGATAGCTCCTAATGCTAATATA
This sequence comes from Polaribacter sp., assembly GCA_029245665.1. GTDB lineage: Bacteria > Bacteroidota > Bacteroidia > Flavobacteriales > Flavobacteriaceae > Polaribacter. Next base: position 7,213 of record JAQWOW010000083.1, read on the forward strand.
GCAACTTGTGGTTGATTGATAATTGGTGTTCCCATCACAGAGCCAAAACCGCCCACGTTGGTAACAGTATAAGTTCCATCTTGAATTTCATCTGGCTTTAAAGCATTATTTCTTGCTCTATTGGCCAAATCATTTACAGCAGTTGTCATACCTACTAGATTTAGCTGATCAGCATTTTTAATAACAGGAACTATTAAATTTCCGTCTGGTAATGCAGCAGCCATCCCTAAATTTATATGTTTCTTTTTAATAATAGTATCCCCATCTACCGCTATATTTATCAGAGGATATTTTTTAATAGTAGCTGCAATTGCTTGCATAAAAATGGGTGTAAAAGTTAATTTCTCGCCTTCTCTTTTCAAAAAAGCATCTTTTACATTGTTTCTCCATTTTACAATATTGGTAACATCAATTTCTATAAATGATTGAACATGGGCAGAAGTTTGAACAGAGTCTACCATGTGTTTTGCAACTAGTTTTCCCATTCTAGTCATCTCAATAATTTCATCACCACCGTTTACAGAAATTGGTGTCGATTTTGGTACTTTTTGATCTAGAGTTTGCGCTGTAACAGGAACAATATTTGTAGTTGATTGAAGATGATTCTCTCTATTTTCAATGTATGAAAGAATATCATCTTTTGTAACTCTAGCATCTTTACCAGAGCCAGTAATTGTATCTAGTTCTGTAAATGATATGCCTTCAGTTTTTGCAATATTTCTAACGAGAGGTGAATAGAATTTCACTGAATCAATGTTTTTAGAGTCAGGGATAGAAACTACCTCAACAGCTTTTTCTATTATTTTTTCTACTTCAATAATTTGAGACTCCTCGATAGAGCTAGGGGTATTTTCTATTTTAGCGTCAGAAGATTCTCCTTCAATTTCTATAACAGCAATGGTTTCACCTACAGCAACAACATCATCTTTTTGGTACAAAAGTTCTACTAACGTTCCTTCTACCTCACTTGGTACTTCAGAATCTACTTTATCTGTTGCAATCTCTACCACAGCCTCATCAAGTTCAATTCTATCACCAACCTCTTTTAGCCAAGCAGTAATGGTTGCTTCAGCAACACTTTCACCCATTTTAGGTAACTTTAACTCAAATCTTGCCATTTGTAATTGATTTATAGATTGCAAAAGTACTAAAATTCGTTGATATTATTCATGTTTTTAAACCTGAAAATAAATAAAAATAAAAATTCATACTTACATTATTCGTAAAAAAATAAAAAATATCGATTTTTAAATTACACAATTACCATTTATTACGACTAAAAAACAATAATTCAATAATTTATTAAATCCAATCTATTGGTTTTGATAAAACTTTTAAAAGTGCTTCTTCTTTAGAGTTTTTTATAGTTTGGTGGTTATAGACCCACTGAACATGAGGTGGTAATGACATTAAAATGCTTTCTATTCGTCCGTTTGTTTTTAACCCAAATAAAGTACCTCTATCATGAACTAAATTGAATTCTACATATCGTCCTCGTCTTATTTCTTGCCAATTCTTATGAGCTGAGGTAAACTTAAGTTCTCTTCTTTTGGCAATAATTGGCAAGTAGCTTTCTAAAAAATGATTTCCTACTTCTGTCACAAAATTAAATCTATCTTCAATTGAAAATTCGTCAGTTTCTTTTAAGTAATCAAAAAATATACCTCCAATTCCGCGCGCTTCATTTCTATGTGAATTCCAAAAATAGTCGTCACAGTTCTTTTTAAACTTTCGATAAAATTCTGAGTGATAGGGATCGCACGCGGCCTTACAGACTGTATGAAAATGAATGGCATCTTCTTCAAATAAGTAATAGGGAGTTAAATCTTGACCGCCACCAAACCATTGTTTGACAATTGCGCCTGCCTCGTTATACATTTCAAAATAACGCCAATTGGCATGGACAGTTGGTAAGAAAGGATTTTTTGGATGCAAAACCAAGCTCAAACCACATGCAAAAAAGTGGCCTTCTTTTACTTGAAATTGATTTCTTAATACTTCTGGTAATTCTCCATGAACGGCAGATATATTTACTCCTCCTTTTTCAAAAATAGCGCCATTTTCAATCACACGAGTTCTTCCTCCACCACCTTCTTTTCTTTTCCAAATGTCTTCTTTAAACTTTGCAAGTCCGTCTACTTCTTCTAATTTAGAGGTTATGGTTTCTTGTAAATTCTCTATGTAATTATAAAATTGCTTTTTCATTCTCTTTGTTTAATAACTCTATAGTTTTAAGTGATGCTGCTGTTACGGATAAGGGTAAAACAATAATAATCCCTATAACTGGGATGAACAAGCAGGCCATGAAAATGATTCCATTTCCGATAGAATAGCCTTTATTTTTTTGAATAAAATTAATGCTATTTTTATAGTTCAAATGCCTTTCTAAAGTATAATCCATATTTCCAAACCCTGCATAATATGCTTGTAATAAAATCAAAAAAACTGTAGAAAATATATTTACAAAAGGAAAAAGTTTTAAGAGTAATATAGGAATTGTAAGTACTATTTCTTTTCCTAAGTTTCTAATATTTATTCTAATACCTCTCCACAATTGTTTTTGAAAAGTAGTGTTTCTGTAATTGTAATGTAATTCTCCATTGACATGGATTTCTATTTTTTCTGAAACAGCACTCATAAATGGTGCTGACAGTGCTAAAATTATATACTTATACAAAATCAACCCAATTGCGATAATAAAAATCCCTCCTAGAATAGAAGTGATTGTTGCAATGGTTTCTTTGCCCCAATCCCATATCCACATTTTAGCTAAAATCTGGCCGATAGAATCTGAAAAAGCATATGCAGCAGAACCAATAGATATAGCAGTACATAGACTAATTACAACGGGAATTATAAAATAGTTCCAAAGTTTTAATTTGGATAGTAAACTAAAAGCACTTTTGTATGCTCTGATTCCTGAAAGTATATTCTTAATCATCCACCTATATTTGCGTTAGCGATTGAAATGACATCCTTTTATGAGTATCCGAATAAAAGATAAAATGGAAAGCGCGCCCTTTGGGGAACGCCCAAATTATAATTTATGAAACTTTATATTCTTTTACAGCATCTACAAATGCTTTTGCGTTCTCTAGAGGAATGTTCGGTAAAATTCCGTGACCTAAATTTACAATGTATTTGTCTTTCCCAAATTCGTTGATCATCTGATGCACCATTTTCTTAATTTGAGCGGGTGGTGATAATAATCTTGATGGATCGAAGTTTCCTTGCAAAGTTATTTTTCCACCTGATAGATAACGTGCATTTCTTGCAGAGCAAGTCCAATCTACTCCCAACGCAGAGGCCCCTGATTTAGACATTTCATTTAAAGCAAACCAGCATCCTTTACCAAAAGCAATTACGGGTGCATCTTCTTTAAGTGCATCTATTATTTGCTGAATGTATTGCCAAGAAAATTCTTGATAATCTACTGGTGATAGCATGCCGCCCCAAGAATCAAAAACCTGAACGGCATTGACTCCTACAGAAACTTTTGCTTTTAAATACGCAATAGTGGTGTCTGTTATTTTCTGCAACAATTGATGGGCTGCAATTGGGTTTGTAAAGCAGAATTCTTTTGCTTTGTCAAAGTTTTTAGAACCCTGGCCTTGAACCATATAACACAAAATTGTCCATGGTGAACCTGCAAAACCAATTAATGGAATTTCATTATTCAATTTTTCTTTGGTTGCTTTAATTGCCTGGTATACATAGTCTAATTCTACCAATACGTTTGGAACTATAACATTGTCTACGTCTTGTTGAGTACGAATTGGTTTTGGCAAATAGGGTCCGAAATCTGGTTTCATTTGTACCTCAACATTCATTGCTTGAGGAATCACTAAAATATCTGAAAATAAAATTGCAGCATCCATGCCGTATCTACGAATTGGCTGAACTGTAATCTCCGAGGCTAACTCTGGAGTTCTGCATCGTGTAAAAAAATCATATTTTTTTTTGATTTCTTGAAACTCTGGCAAATACCTTCCGGCCTGACGCATCATCCATACAGGAGGTCTGTCTACTGTTTCTCCTTTTAATGCTCTTAAAAATAAATCGTTTTTAATCATGATTTGGCTTTTGGTTATTCGCTCTTGGCTTTGGCGACTAGTTCTTCTTATTTTTTATTTGTCATTTTAAACAATCTAAGGAACCTATTATTAGATAAGATGAATCCTTGAGCCCTAATGACACTTAATTTACATCTTTGAAACAGCTTTCATTGCTTTGTCTACTGCAATTGTTAATTTTTTTATATCTCTTGCAGAAATTGCTGAGGATAAGAACCATGCTTCAAACTGTGAAGGTGGTAAAAACACACCATTTCGTATCATTTCCCAAAAGAAAACTGCAAATTTATCTGTATCAGATGTTTGTGCTTGTTCGAAGTTGGTTACTTTTGCTTTTGTAAAAAACGGGTTTAACATCGAACCAAATCTATTTACTGATAAATCTACCTTATATTTATGAGCCGTTTCTAATAAAATTGTTTCTATTTCATTTCCAATTTTTTCAAATTTATGATACGGATTTTGTTTTTTTAATTCTGTTAATGTTGCAATTCCTCCGGCCATGGCAATTGGGTTTCCACTTAATGTACCTGCTTGATACATTCCTCCTAATGGCGCAACTTGTTCCATAATTTCATTTCTCGCACCGTAAGCTCCTACAGGAAAACCACCTCCTATTACTTTTCCTAAACAAGTAATATCTGCAGTAACTCCTAAAACTTCTTGTGCGCCTCCAAATTTAGATCGGAAACCAGTCATTACTTCATCTGCTATTAGCAAGGCTCCTTTTATTTTTAAAAAGTCTTTTAATTCTTTTAAGAAATTATGCTGTGGTATGACAACTCCCATATTACCACAAATTGGTTCTATAATTACAGCTGCTATATCTGAGTGTTCGTCAAAATGTTTTTTTATACTTTCTAGGTTATTGTATTCTGCAATTAAGGTATTTTTTACGGCCTCTTCAGGAACTCCTTTAGAACCTGGTATACTTAACGTTGCTAAACCAGAACCGGCTGCCACTAATAATGAATCTTGATGCCCATGATAACACCCAGAAAATTTGATAATTTTATCTTTCCCTGTAAAAGCTCTTGCCAAACGAACTCCGCTTATAACTGCCTCTGTTCCAGAGTTCACAAAACGAACTTTATCCATTTCTGGAAAAGCATCACAAACCATTTTTGCCAATCTAATTTCGTTTTCTGTTGAAGCTCCAAACGAATAGCCGTTCTTTAATGCTTTTGCAACTCCTTTTTGAACTTTTTTATGACGATGTCCAATAATCATTGGTCCATAAGACAAAACTAAATCTAAATAT
>JAQWOW010000184.1 GCA_029245665.1 Polaribacter sp.
TCGCCAATTCTTTTTTTTGTTGTCGCTCATAATTATAGCCCAAATACACATATAGAAATCCCTGTTCAGGGTTCTTTTTAAGCTTAGAAATTAACAATTGTTCTGCTTCAGAAAACTGTTCTGTTTCTTGGTAGCAACTAAGTAAACGGTTTAAATACGAGGTATTAAAAGGGCTTTTAGCGTATAGTTTTTTAAACTGTTCTGTTGCTTTTTCATAGGCCCCTTCACGGTAGTAACTTTCTGCTAGCAAATAATCGTTTTGAGCGAAGCTAGCGCTAGTAATTGTAAGGAAAATAAGTAGCGGTATAAGTTTCATTTCTATTCAAAGATACTTAACATAAGTGTTATATGTTTAGGAAATCCTTCAATTCTTATCTCTTTCTTTTCGTTTTTTGGCATGGAAGTTGTGTTTATTTTAAATGAATTTAAATACGAATTAGATGAGAGCGTTCACCAAACACTATGAGGCTTCCAAAAAGAGGTCAATAGAATGTATGAAAAACGGACAAATTAGGGCCTATTTGGCTGCTCTTTTGGAAATGCATACCTACAAGAGGTTGCAGATTGCTGTTGTTGCAAATTAATTGATCATACTAAATCCCGTATAAGGGATCAACACTTCTGGAATTTGAATTCCTTCTGCAGTTTGATAATTTTCTAGAATCCCAGCCAATACACGTGGCAACGCCAGAGCGCTTCCGTTTAAGGTATGTGCCAATTCACTTTTTCCTTCCTTATTTTTAAAACGGAGCTTTAGTCTGTTTGCTTGAAACGTTTCAAAATTTGATGCTGAGCTTATTTCCAACCATCTGTCTTGGGCCGTAGAAAATACTTCAAAATCAAAAGTCAATGCTGCCGTAAATCCTGTATCTCCGCCACACAAACGTAAAATTCTGTAAGGGAGTTTCAACTCTCTTAAAATACTTTTAATATGCTCTACCATAGTGTTTAAAGCGTTGTATGAATTTTCTGGGTGCTCAATTCTTACAATTTCTACTTTGTCAAATTGATGCAATCTGTTTAATCCACGAACGTGCGCACCATAACTTCCTGCCTCTCTTCTAAAACAAGGAGTATATCCAGTACAGGTGATTGGAAAATCTGATTTTTGTAATAAGTTTCCCCGAAACATATTTGTAATCGGTATTTCTGCTGTAGGAATTAAATATAAATCGTCTTCAGGGCAATGATACATTTGGCCTTCCTTGTCTGGCAGTTGACCTGTAGCCATTGCAGAAGCCTCATTAACCAAATGCGGAACCTGAACTTCGGTATAGCCCGCTTGTGTGTTTTTATCTAAAAAATAATTAATTAGTGCACGTTGTAGTTTTGCCCCTTTTCCTTTGTAAACGGGAAAACCAGCACCCGTAAGTTTATTTCCTAGTTCAAAATCTATGATGTTATATTTTTTAGCAAGTTCCCAATGTGGAAGTGCATTTTTTCCTAAATTCGGGATGGTTCCTTCGCTAAAAATACGCTCATTTTCGTCTTCAGAATTTCCTGCTTTTACCGAAGTATGAGGTATGTTAGGGATTTGAAACAACAACGATTGTAGGGCAGTCGTATGTTCATTTAAAGCCTCAGAAAGCGCTTTAGATTGTTCTTTTAATTGACCTGTTTTTTCTTTTAAAAGGCTTGCCTTTTGAATTTCTCCTGATTTAAAAAATGCGCCAATTTCTTTTGATATTTTATTAGATTCTGCCAGTGTATTGTCAAGAGAGACTTGAGTTGCTCTTCTTTTTTCATCTGCAGATAAAACTTCTTCAATTATAGATTCAGCATTTTCGAAATTGCGTTTTGCCAGCCCTTTTAAAACAGTTTCTTTATGATCTCTAATAAATTGTACTTGTAGCATTTTTGATATGATTTAAAGTCGCAAATATACAGTAAGCTTCAGACTTTAGCAATCTCGCTTTAGAGATTCTTTGTAACAAAGGCTCTGGCGGTTTGTTCGTCTTTTTTGAGCTGAATAATTAGGGATTCAATCGTGTCAAATTTTTCTTCATCGCGTAAAAAATACAAGAGTTCAATTTGTAGGTTTTGACCATATAAATCAGCATTAAAATCAAAAAAATGCACCTCAATCGTTTGATGATTTCCATTTACTGTTGGCCTATTTCCGATGTTCATCATCCCGTATACATTGCGCTCTTGTATCTTCGAAAGAACCACATAGACTCCTGTTTTAGGAATCAATTTATAGGTTTCTTTGACATTGATATTTGCTGTTGGATACCCAATTTTGCCTCCTAATTGTTTCCCGTTTACAACGGTTCCGCTTAACATAAAGTTGTATCCTAGGTAGCTATTCGCAGTTTTTAAACTCCCTTCAGCCAAGGCATTTCTAATTTTAGTTGAACTTACAGAAACAGCATCGATGTCTTGTGCAGGAATTTCTTCAACTTTAAAATCGTATAAATGGCTGTATTCAGTTAATTGTATGATATTTCCTTCTCTATTTTTACCAAAATGATGATCATATCCGATAATTAATTTTGAAATATGAAGTTGATTTACTAAAATATCGCGCACAAATGCCAAAGCAGACATCCTAGAAAATGCAATGCTAAAAGGATGAATGATTAAATAATCCAAACCTGTTATTTCAAGCAAATTAGCGCGCTCCTCAATGGTGTTAATTAACTCTAGAGAATTGTCTTTTTGCAATACCATTCTGGGATGCGGAAAAAAAGTCAATAGCACAGACTTTCTGTTTGCTTTTTTAGCTTCTAAAACCAGCTTTTCAATGATTTTTTGGTGCCCAAAATGGACGCCGTCAAAAGTGCCAATGGTGACATATGTTTTTTCAGAAGTAGAAAAGTTAGCAATATTTTGAATTGTATTCAAATTTTTTTAAATTTTAAGCAAATATACGACAACTAAGTCGCTCTTTACTCTACTTAAAAAGAGCCGTTTATAAAATTTCTATTTGGTATTTATAACCGTTATTTTTTATCAACCCCCTAATAATTTAGCCTTTTTTTTCAATAATTCAAAAAAAATTGTACTTTGCGTGTAGTTAACAAATAATTTAAATTATGATAAAAAAGATTTTACTATTTACTTTTGTGGTTTTTGGAAGTGCAGCAATGTTTGCACAAACAACGATTACTGGTACCGTAAAAGACGCTAAAACAGGAGAAACACTTCCTGGCGCAAACATTAAAATTTCTAGAAAAGCTGTAGGAACAACCACAGATTTTGATGGAAAATTTGTGTTAAATGTTTCGGATACTCCTCCATTTACTATAGAGGTTTCTGTCTTGGGGTTTAAAACAAATAAAATTCAAATTACTGAAAACAATCAAAAAGTTTCTGTAGGCCTTGTAGAAAACGAGACTTCTTTAGACGAGATTGTGCTTTCGGCATCTAGAACTCCAGAACGTATTATGGAGTCACCGGTTTCCATTGAAAGAATGGATTCTAGAGCCATAAAAAACACTTCTGCTCCAAGCTTTTATGACGGCTTAGAGAATTTAAAAGGGGTAGATGT
>JAQWOW010000201.1 GCA_029245665.1 Polaribacter sp.
CCTACTTCTTTTCTATCTGCTTTATTCTTGTTTTTATCTTTAAAAGCTGCATAATATTCATAAAAAAGGACAAGAACATCATCTTTCATTTTACTATTTAACTCTGAAACTGATCTAATATTATACCCAAAAAGCTTCCCATTGCTTCTGTCTTCATCGTTAATACGCCCTCTTAAATCGCCTTTTTTATCAACTAAAAAAGCGCTATTACTATACAGATTAGAAAGCGTATCGGTTGAATTAAAACTAGAATGTAAAGCGATAATTTCTTCTTTAGAACCGCTAATAAAATTCCATTTAACCATGTCTGTAAATACCCCTATTTCTTTTTTAATTTCTTGAACTTGAAGTTCTTTTCCTTTGGGGTAAATAGCGATTATTTGAAATTTATTATACGCTATAAACTTCTTGTAAATCTTTTCATTAAGATTAAAAAAACCTCCTTTGTTTTCATTAATATCATTACCTAAAAAACAAACTATAGAAATATTGTCTTTTAATGTTTTTGTTGAATCCAAAAGAGATATATCTAAAACATTTTTACTGATAATCGGTAATTTGGTAAAGTTATTTTTTCCGGTTGATAAGATTAAAAAACAAATTAATGGAAAAATAAATAATAAAAATAGTACAACTCTTTTTTTAGTAATCTTCATCATTGCTTTGTATAAAAAAAGGTGGTTAGAACCACCTTATTAATTTATTAATATTACCATTTTACAAGTGGTGCTAATGTGCTGTATAAATAACCTCCCTCAATTAACAATAGCGTTACTAAATAGCAGATTAAGAAAACTGCTGTCCAAACAACAGAACGTCTTAGCCATTTTTTTTCTCCTTCCATGTGCATAAATGCCCAAGTAATATAATACGCTTTTACTAATGTTAAAATGATAAATATCCAATTTAAAGGACTTGTTCCTAAAATACTTGTAAGGTGTAAATAAGGCGGTTTCACTATCCCTAAAGCAACCTCAACAGTTGTTATAAGTGTTAGCATTATTAAAACTATCCAAATTCTTTTTTTACTTGATTCGTGTGCGTGCGCCATTTTAATCTATTTTATAATTATACTAAGTAGAAGAATGTGAATACAAATACCCAAACTAAATCTACAAAGTGCCAATATAATCCTACTTTTTCTACCATTTCATAATGTCCTCTTCGTTCATAAGTCCCAATAATTACATTAAAGAAAACAATGATATTGATTATTATTCCTGAAAATACATGAAATCCATGAAATCCTGTTATAAAGAAAAAGAAATCAGCAAAAATAGTATTTCCATATTCATTTACTTCCAAATTAGCACCTTCAACAACGAGTTTTGTTTTCGATAATTGAGCAAGTCCTTCTTCTCTAGAAAGAATTACTTTTTGTTTGGTTTCAGGATCTATTAGCTCAGAACGTATTTGAATCTCTGAATTGGATTGATATGCTTCTTTGATTTGAGCAATAGAATAAGTAGAAATTGTTTCTTCTTTCTCAAACCACAAGCCATTGTATTTAGTATGTTGAACTCTTTCATCTGTTCTTTTGTTAACAACGAAATCAGACAGTGCAATTTGATGACCCTCTTTTACAAATTGTAAAATTTTACCATCTGCTGTTTTAACAGAACCGTAAGAACCTGAAATAAAGTTTTTCCATTCCCACGCTTGAGAACCAACAAAAATAATTCCAAAAATAATTGTAGCAAACATATACCAAGCTACTTTTTTTTGTTTCATCTCGTGACCAGCATCTACAGCTAATACCATTGTTACAGAGGAAACAATAAGAATAAAGGTCATTAAAGCAACATAGTACATTGGCGCATGAACACCATGTAAACCCGGAAAGTGAGTAAACACTTCGTCTGCAATTGGCCAAGAATCAATAAACTTAAATCGAGTTAAGCCGTAAGCAGCTAAAAATCCTGAAAAAGTTAAAGCATCAGAAACGATAAAAAACCACATCATCATTTTACCATAACTTGCTCCAAATGGTTTTACTCCACCACCATTCCAAGTTTCTTTACTATCTGAGGGTATCGCAATATTTACTTCCATATATATATTCTGTTAAATCTTAGTTTGTGCGGCAAAAATAACTATTTTTCATCACCTAATAAAATAGAAAAAGAAAAATAGGTAAATCCATAGTATATCTACAAAATGCCAGAAAATTGCACCGAGTTCAAACCCTAGCATATTGTCTGATTTGTACTTGTATTTAAAATGATTATAAATAACAACTAAAAG
>JAQWOW010000211.1 GCA_029245665.1 Polaribacter sp.
ATTAGTCTTGAGGAGAAAGGCTTTGAGATCGCTCTTTGTAAATCCGTTTGCTTTTATAGGTCTTCCTTCACTATTTTTATGAATACCTCTTCAATTTTAGCACTACTTACTTTTATGATTTTTATTTCAAAATTCTCTATGCTAACGATTTCATTCTCTTTAGGAATACTTTCTGTATGATCAATAATAAAGCCTCCAAGAGTTTCATAAGCTTCGGATTTAGGAATGTTCAAATCATATTCTTCATTCAAATAATCTACCTCTAGTCTTGCCGAAAAAGTAAATTCACTATCAGAAACCATTTTTTCTAAAAACTCTTGGGTATCGTGTTCGTCTTCAATTTCGCCAAATAATTCCTCAACAATATCTTCTAAAGTTATCATACCAGATGTTCCGCCATATTCATCAACAACGATTGCAACACTTTTTCTTTTTTTCATTAAATTATTCAAAACATCATTGATCATCATAGACTCTGGCACAATTTCTATTGGCAATAAAATGGATTTAATTGTCTTTGGCTTCTTAAATAATTCAAATGCATTTACATATCCAATTACATCGTCTAAAGACGACTTATAAACTAAAACCTTAGACAATCCAGAATCAATAAATATCTTTTTTAAATGAGCTACTTTTTCATGAAGTTCTACAGCAATAATTTCTGTTCTAGGCACCATCACCTCTCTTGCTTTGACATTTTGAAAATCTAAAGCATTCTGAAAAATTTGAATCTCAGAATCTATATGATCTTCATCATTTCCAGTTTCTAATTGCTCTGATATGTAATTCCCTAATTCCTCTTTACTGAATTCAGTCTGTTGTTCATCTGCATCTGTTTTAAAAAAAACACGAAGAAAAAAATCTGAAATAATGGTAATAAATTCTGAGAAAAAGTGAAATAAAATATAAAAAACATAGGCCGGTACAACAAATAATTTTAAAACCTCATTTGCATAAATTCTGAAAATAGCTTTGGGTAAAAACTCTGCAGTAATTAATATAATAATTGTAGAAATGAAGGTCTGTATCAAAAGAACAGAGAAGTTATTGTAACTTTCAAGAGGGAGTAGCTTTACTAAAAAAATACCCATATAGTAACTATAAATAACCAAAGAAATATTATTACCAACCAACATTGTGGTGATGAATTTTGAGGATTTCTGAGTAATTATATTTAGTATTTTTGGAATAAAACCTTCTCTTTTTTTCTCTAACTCTATATGAAGTTTATTTGCTGAAACAAAAGCGATTTCCATCCCCGAAAAAAAAGCGGACAGGATAATTGAGATAAGTATGATGATAATTTCAATTTCCATGAAGAAATTTATAATCTATTTATTTTTGGTGGTTCCTTTTTTCTACTTTTTTCCTAAAATGTCTTTTAAAGAAAAAAACTAAGGTAATAAAAATAGATGCACAGAGAAATAAATAAGCTTTTTCTCTGTCTGAACTCCATTTAACAAAACCTTCTATTAAACATATAAAAGCTACTAATAAGTAACCATATTGAAAAAATTTCCAAAGCGTATTCATCTAATTATTTTTCTGAAGTTATTAATTTTCCTATTGCTTTTTTTGCTAAATGCTTGCTTAAGTCTTCTTTACATTCAAAGCCAACACCGTAAACCGTATCTTTTACAGTACTTAATATAAATGCTTTTTCTGAAAAAAAATATTCCGTGTTTTGATCCCAAAATAATTGTTCTGTTTGTAACCTAGATTGTTCTGTGTGATTCAAAACAATTACATTCCCTATAATTTCAGAAACGGATGTCTTAGAATAGGTCAAGGCATAATTACCGGTAATCGTTACAGAATCTTTTCCTTCGAAATTTACAATTTTAATTCCATCAGGAAACTCATTGTAAGGATGTTGTTTTCGATTACTAAAGTCATGTAATAAAGGAGTCATTAATTTAGAGGTAATTCTCCCTGAATCTTTATATACATGAAATGCATTTTTTGCAACGCCTATTGGCAAGTTTTTGGATGCTAAAAAATCTCTAACTTCTTGTGTATTATTTGAACAAGAAAAAAGCATCACTGTAATACTCAATACAGCAATGCTTTTTTGTGCTATTTTAATTGAAGTTTTCAAAAATCTATTTTAAGGGAACTTTAACCGTTTCTCCAATCCAACATTTTATTTTATAACTACTTCCTGGAGCTACACCTGCCGTAAAAATTACTTTTTTACTTGGTGAATTTGCTTTGTAGTTTTTAATATATTTTTTTGCAATTCCTGAAATACTTGGATCTACAGCCGCTGCCTTTTGTGCTTTTCTCAAAGCGGCAACATATACCATTCTTTTTTCAAATTCATTTTTACCACAATTATTAACACTTGTTTGATATAATTTACCAATGAATAAGTAGGCCTTACCAAAATTAGAATTAAAACCAATGGCCTCTCTAGCTAAACTTCTTGCTTTGCTTAATTGCCCTCTACCTTTGGCAGCTTGCGCAAATTTTAACTTTATTTTTGCTTTCTTTATAGGGTCTGTTTCTAAATTAAAAGACTCTAGTCTCATTTCAGTTGCTCCCTTTAAATCTCCTTTATCCTCTAGAACACTTGCTAAGAAAGCATAGGCTTCTGGAGATGGAGAGGCTTCTGCATAAGCTCTAACCAAGGTTTCAAATAAAGGTTCTGACTGACACCCTTTGTTAAACATTCTAGAAACTGATCTCTTTAACCATACAGAATTAAATCTGTTAGCTTCAAAATCTCTGTTATACAATGGAACTAATCTTTCACAGGTAGCTATTTCAGAAATAATTGCATCTAGATTGCCTTCAACTGTCCCTAATGCTTGAGAATTTATGGTGTAAGCTCTTTTTAAGCTCTTCTCCCTTTTACTCAATACTTTTGTAGAATCTGATAAAGGGATTAATTTTTTTGCATATCCTTCTAACTTTAAAGTAACATTTTCTAGAACATCATCATAGGTATCAAAAACTTTTTGAGGATTTGTATCTTTATTTCTGTCAGTGACCCCCTGGAAGTATGCATAAAGGTTTTTAACACCCATTTTAGTGGGGTCAATACTATATCCCTTTTCTAAAATAGAAAATATTTGGTCATCTGAAGCTAACTTATTTTTAGATAAAAAAGTAGCATAATCACTGTGAACTTTTGCTGGATTTTTGGTGGGAAAATACTGCAATCTTTGTTCATAAACTCTTTTGGCTAAGACAGGATCTTTTTTCACATCTTCCGCAAGATTTGCTCCATATTTATAAATGTTTACAGATAAATCTTTACAATTATCCATTAAAAATATCCAATTTGTATAGGCTTCATCATACTTTTTAGATTGATAATCTCCTTTAAAAAGATTGTATTTAATGGTACATTCTCTTGCTGTATCTTCTTGAGCAGTTAATTTTACTGAAATTAATAAAAATAGTGCTACTGTTAAAAAAGTAATTTTTTTCATTTTCTGTGTTTAATTAATCTATTTTTCTTTTTTGGAACCAATTTGTATCTGTTAATGATAAACTTAATCTAAAGTTAAAATAATTTTCTTGAATTAAATCATTATCAGTTGTTCCTTTTTTACCAAACTCAAAACTCATATTCAACGAAGACAATTGTTTCAATGGTAAACCTACTCCAAAAGATATGCCAAAGTCGTCTACAGGTGTGAAGTTTGAACTTAAACCAGAACCATCAACCAACAAACCTGTCTTTTCTAAACGCAGACCAGCCCTGTATGCAACCCGTTCCCAATAACTAGATATCGAATTTATTTTTGGCAGGTAATATCCACCTACAGAAAATCTATTCGAATTACCATACCTGTAGGCTGCGTTCGATTTATTTAAAAAACCTGAAGTTTCTATAGTCTCTTGATTTTCATATTCTAAACCTAGGTACCATTTGTCAAATTTCCCAATACCAACACCAAAATTTGTTTTTATTGGCAATTTATATTTTCCATTGATGGACTGAATTTTTTTCATTTCACCGTCTACATCAATGAACTGAAGGGTATCTCTTACTATTTCATTCCCAGTTCCAGTAAATGTTAGTGAATAAGTATGACTTGTACCTGTTACTTTTAAGTCATTACCCATTTTTATTGTAGCTCCAGCATTCAATAAAAGTTTGTTTTTAAGTTGTTTTTTGTATTGAGCACCAAATTTTACAGCACCCCCTTTCACTAAGTTAGCTTCTTTATATTTTGTTGCTAAAGTTACGTTAGCTCTTTGATTAGAAATGCTATTACTAATATTTCCAAAGTTATAATCTGCTTCAATTCCTAAAGAGAAATTTTTAAATATCTTCATTCCAAAACTTCCATAAAATCTAGTTACACCTCCATCACCTGAATAAAGTGTAATTTCTTCGGGATCACCATTGGCATCTAAAATTGAATTGGATAAAGAGTACCCAACAGATGAAACAGGCTGAATTCCAAAAGACATTCCCGCTTTAGAACCCAATGGCAGTGCCAAGGTAAAATAACTTAATCTTGTAGAATTTGAAGTTTGTTCTACATCACCATTGTCAATTGTCAACTCGTTGTTTAAAATCCCAAATGAATAGGTAGTATATTTTAAATTAGCATATGCTGCAGGATTTGTAAAGTTTAAATACTTATAATGACTGAATGCTACTCCAATTCCACCCATTGCACTTTGCTCTACAGTAAGTGGCGTAAACTGTTCTCCTATTCCAAAAAAAGAATAGGGTGATGAGTTTGTTCTTTGAGCTGTTAAGGCTATAGAAGTTATTAGTAAAAAAAATAATAAGATATTTCTAATCATTTGTCTGTATTAAATTTCAATAAATAATTCAATCCTTGAAGAAGTAAATTTTGATTGGCAAATATGCTACTTTTTAATTGTTTTGACAAGAAATTTGTGTCTCCGCCTGTTAAAACAACTGTTAAATCTAAATATTTATTTTTATATTGACTGATGACACCCTCAATTTCTTGAAGTACGCCATTTACAACACCTGAATTGATACTTTCTTTGGTACTAAAACCAATAAAACTAGAAGCCTCTTCTTTAACTAATAAAGGTAAATTTGCAGTAAAATGATTCAAAGCACGAAACCTCATCTGTATTCCTGGAGATATAGCACCTCCCAAATATTCTTTTTTAGCAGTCACAAAGTCAAAAGTAATACAACTCCCTGCGTCTACAACTAAAACATTTTTATGGGGAAACTGACTAACAGCAGCAGCAGCTAATGCTATTCTATCAACTCCTAATGTCTTTGGAGTTTTATAAAGATTTACAAAGGGCACTCTTGTAAAGGAGGAAATAAAAATAATCTCAACAAATGCTTGAATTTTTTTTAGTTTTACTTCAGATATTGAAGCAACATTTGACATGACTGCTTTAGAAATTGGGTGCTTTTTTAAAATTTTTTTTATTTCTGATACAATTTTCCCTTTCTCAAAAACAACAACATCTAGAAGGGTATCTTTCTCAAAAACAGCCGCTTTAACATTCGTATTGCCAAGATCTATAATAAGAATCATCATTCGTATTTAAAAGAATTTCAAAAATACAACACATTTTTTAGAATTTCTTTAGTAGATGTAAAAAAACATTTTATATTTGCATCCGCTAAGGCAATGGTACCTTAGCTCAGTTGGTAGAGCAAAGGACTGAAAATCCTTGTGTCCCTGGTTCGATTCCTGGAGGTACCACAAAATTATCCCGTAACTCATTTATAAACAATGATCTACGGGTTTTTTGGTTTTTAGGGTTGCTCGAGAGGTTGCTCGGGAGGTATAAAAAAATAATTATAAACTGATTATATTTTTATTAGCCGGCATGGTACAATCTCTCTAATACTTCAGTCTCTTTGTATAAGACTCGTATATCAATTCCACTCAGAACAAGAATATAAATCCAATTCTTGGATCTTGAGATGGATCTGCGAGATACTCCCGATGTTCTATTACAGAGGTTGAATTTGTAACTTGTTTTTATAGAACTTAATTAATATTTGTATTCTGAATTTTATGATTTCTGAAAACACTTACTAAAGATTAAAAAATATACCAAATAGTAGCCAAGCAGGAAGTGTTACAAAGGATAAGAACACATCAAAATGATAAGAGATATAGTAGAAAATACCAAAACTAATTGCCCAAACCCAAAAACAGACTTATTTAAAGATAAGTTAGCCGCTTCTGCACAATTTTTAACGATACTTGCTTTTTTATGAAAGAAATGTTCAAAGACAATAATTGCACCAAATGGGGCTAAAATAAATCCATATAAAAAAGCAACTAAAATTACTCACGTAAGAAACGTAAATTTTTCATTGCAGAACAAAG
>JAQWOW010000212.1 GCA_029245665.1 Polaribacter sp.
AAAACAAAAATCAAAGCTCCAGAAACAATACTGGCTACTAATAAATATATACTTTGTATTCTTTGAATCATGCTAAAATATAGAGATACAAAAGTAGAGTTTTCTTTTTTAAAAAGAAAACCTAAAACTTAAAAAAAATGTATATATTTGTGTAAATAAAAACCGCACACAAATATTGTATAGTACTATATACAGTAAATTAAATCTAAAAATATTATAATCAATCTTACATCATTAAGATTTACATTTTAACTTAACACATAACGAATGTTCGAAATTTCAGAACTAAAAGCTAAAACACTTGCCGATTTGCAGGTAATCGCAAAATCTATTGGTCTTACAAAGACAAGTCAACTTAAAAAATTAGATTTAGTGTATCAAATTTTAGATACACAGGCTGCCAACCCTTCAAAGAGCACAAATACTGTTATTCCAAATAATGGTCCCTCTAAAAATATAAAACCTAAAAGAAAAAGGGTTTTAAAAACTAGCCAAGACATCACAAAACCCTCAGAATTAAAAACTGTTGAAAAAATTAACCCTGAACCTAATAAGGTTGAGGGCGTCGAAAAAACTGCTGCTATTGAAATTAAAGAAGAAAAAAAGCATCCTTCTTCCGAAAATAAGCCCCAAGTTAGCAAACCTCAGCATCAATCAAAACCTCAGCATCAGCAAAAGCCTGCTCAGCAGAAAAAGTCTGTTCATCAGAAGAACGACAACAACTCAAAAAATAATACGCCACAAAATAATAAGAACAAGTCCAAAGAAAACAATAGGGAAAAAAACAGCAATGTTAGTAGAGGTAACAAATCTAACAATCGATACAAAGATCCAGATTTTGAATTTGACGGAATTATTGAAAGTGAAGGCGTCTTAGAAATGATGCCCGATGGCTATGGGTTTTTACGTTCCTCTGATTATAATTATCTATCATCCCCTGATGATATTTACGTGTCTCAATCTCAGATTAAATTATTTGGCCTAAAAACTGGAGATACTGTAAGAGGAAATGTTCGACCACCAAAAGAAGGTGAAAAATATTTTCCATTGATTAGAGTCTCAAAAATAAATGGATTGAACCCTAATATTGTAAGAGACAGGGTTTCTTTTGAGCATTTAACACCTTTATTCCCTCAGGAGAAATTCAATTTGGCAGAAAAAGGCAGTTCTTTATCAACTAGAATTATCGACTTATTTTCCCCATTAGGAAAAGGTCAACGTGGTATGATTGTAGCACAACCGAAGACCGGTAAAACCATGCTACTAAAAGATGTAGCCAAAGCGATTGCAACAAATCATCCAGAAGTGTATCAAATAGTACTACTTATTGATGAGCGCCCTGAAGAAGTTACAGACATGCAAAGAAGTGTTCGTGGAGAAGTTGTTGCGTCTACTTTTGATGAACCTGCAGACAAGCATGTTCGTGTTGCTAATATCGTTTTAGAAAAAGCAAAAAGATTAGTAGAATGTGGACACGATGTTGTAATTCTACTAGACTCAATTACACGTTTGGCAAGAGCCTATAACACCGTTGCCCCTGCATCAGGAAAAATACTTTCTGGTGGTATCGATGCGAATGCATTGCACAAACCAAAACGTTTCTTTGGAGCTGCAAGAAATATTGAAAATGGTGGCTCATTAACTATTATTGCAACAGCTCTTACAGAGACTGGCTCTAAAATGGATGAAGT
>JAQWOW010000214.1 GCA_029245665.1 Polaribacter sp.
TACTTTAGAAGATAGACGACCCAACGTTTGCCCGTCCGCATCAACTAAAACCCACTCCTTGTTTACGGTAGCGCTGTTTGCTGATACTGTTTTGTAACTTAATGTGTTCATAATTACACGATTAGTTTTTGTAAATTAATAATTTTTTGTTTTCCTTGAAAAAGGAGTGCAAATATATCTCTTTTTATTTGATTGACAAACAGGTGTTTCAATTTATTTTCTACCTATTTTATTTTTGGTTTATCTCTTTTAAATAGCTCAAATGCAGATTGGTAGTAACGAATAGTTTCTTCCAAAAAAACGGAATCTGTTTTTATGATTTTCAGAGTATTTTTTTGTGAGTAAAAAAGATGAATTACAATTCATAATTGCTTCCTTCTTTTGCAAATCGAAAGCCTAGTTTTTCAATTTTTTTACGCTCTTTATTTTCTTCTTGAAGTGTTGGATTTGTATGATTAAAATGTATAAAAATTACTTTATTTTTTGTTGCGAAAGATTGGTTTTTAAACAAGGATATTGTTTCCTGTATAAATGGGTGTGGTACTTCTGTCATTGCTCTTTTTACTTCTTTTTGATTTAAAAAGGTGGCATCAACAAACGCATAATCTACTTTTTTTACTTCTTCAATAATGCTGAGTTTCCATGTATGCCATTTGTCAATATCAGGAATAAACAAAGCGGTTTTTTTAGTTCCTTCAATTTTATAACCAACTGTTTCTGAAAATTCATCTCTATGTGGAACTAAAAAAGGGGTTACCTTAAGTCTGTTATTAAGAACCATTGTAGAATCGTGCTGTAAATTTTGCAGCGAAATATTTTGTAAGGAAACCAATTGACTCCAAGGACCATTGTTTGTCAAATATTTTTTCATTTTTGGCATTGCAAAAACGTTGATATTTTTTTTACCAAAAGCTTCTCTTCCAAAATACATCAATCCTGTATAGTGTCCTATATGAGCATGTGTTAAGAAAACACCATCAATTAGATTTTCTTTTTTGAAGTGCTGCTGCTCTAATTCAGCGAGTTGGGTATGCATATCTGGAGTCGCATCAAACAACCATTTTTGTTGATTTTCAACATCAAGTAAGCCTAAAGAAACCACACTTTTTTTGTTGTTTGTTCCGTTGTAAAAATTGGCACAACATCTTTTTTGGCAACCAATATGAGGATAGCCTCCATCTTGAACAATTCCTAAGATAGTCAGGTATTGTTTGCTCTTTGTGGGAGATTTAAGTTGCTTTTTATGTTGAGAATTTTGACACGAAATAAGCAGCCCTAAACTAACTATAAATATGATTTTTTTCATAAATATGAATTTGAGTTAAAACTACAAAAAAGAAAAACCCCAACAAAAAGTTGAGGTTTGAACTGTATTATTTAAAAATTAAAGCATCACTCTCCATCCATATGGGTCACTTACTTTGTTTGTTTGAATGTCTGTAATTGCTTTTTTTAAGGTGATTGCAAAAGGGGCTTCTAATGTTGGGAGCTCATAATCTGTACCTTTATAACCAAAACCTGCAATAGGAGAAATAACTGCTGCAGTTCCGGCTCCAAACATTTCTTTTAAACTGCCACTTTGGGCAGCTGAAATTACTTCCGATACAGAAATTTTTCTAATTTCTACATCAATATTCATATCCTTTGCTATTTGAATGATACTTTTTCGTGTAATTCCGTCTAAAATTCGATCATTCGTTGGACTTGTATATAGGGTATCATTAATTCTAATGAAGATATTCATAGCGCCAGCCTCTTCGATGTATTCGTGTGTGTTGTCATCTGTCCAAATTACTTGATGATAGCCTTTTTCTATTGCCAGTTGTGTAGGGTAAAATTGTGCGGCATAATTTCCTCCGGCTTTTGCAAATCCAACACCTCCATTTGCAGCACGTGCATATTTTTCTTCAATTAAAACCTTTACTTCTCCGCCAAAATATGCGCCCGAAGGAGCTGTACAAATGACAAACTTATAAGCATCTGCAGGAGATGCATGAAACCCAATTCCAGAAGCAAACATAAAAGGTCTTATGTATAGAGAACTCCCTTCATTCGTTGGAATCCAATTGGTATCAATTTCTAATAATTTTTTCAATCCATTCATGAAAATTTCTTCAGGAATGTGGGGAATAACCAATCGTTCTGCAGATTTGTTTAACCGTTTCCAGTTTTCTAAAGGTCTGAATAATAAGGGGTTTCCATCAGCGTCTTTGTAGGCTTTCATTCCTTCAAAAATAGATTGCCCATAATGGAAAATTTTTGCTGCCGGATCTAACGATATTGGAGAATATGGTTTAATAATAGGAGTTTGCCATTCTCCATTTATATAATCACATTCTAACATATGGTCAGAATACACACTTCCAAAAGGTAAGTTGTCAAAATCTACAGAATCTATTTTCGATTTTTCTATAGGTTGAATTTCTATCTTCGATTTCATTCTACTTATTTGAATTGAAAAACAAATGTACATAAAATATTTATCTGACAATAGAACAAATCATTGCTTTTGCTCATTGAAATATGTACTTTTGAGGAGTAAATAGTAAAATTAGAAGTCATGAAATATTTTATACAATTTTTGGTAGTTACATTGTTGCTTTTTACTTGTTGTAAAAAAGAAAAAAAAAGCGATGAAAAACTAAAAAAAGTTCATAAAGAAGCTGTCTACACTTCTTTTGGAGAAAAGTTGTCTTTTGATAAAGTACTCACTTCAGAAGCGCTTCTAGCTAAATACAATACCTTGAATACGGGGGATACATTAAATCTAAAGTTTGCCTCTAAAATTAAAGAAGTTTGTTCAAAAAAAGGATGTTGGATGAAACTTTCTTTGAGTGAAGAAACAGAAGTCATGGTTCGTTTTAAGGACTATGGATTTTTCATGCCGCTAGACTCTGAAGGAAGAGAAGTAATTGTTAACGGCAAAGCTTACAGTAAAGAAACTGGGGTGAAGGAGCTACAACATTATGCAGAAGATGCTGGAAAATCTGAAGATGAAATAACCAAAATTACAGCCCCTAAAATTGAATTTGCTTTTGAAGCTACTGGTGTTTTAATGAAAAAATAAAAGGAATGCCTTGTTTTTTAAACCTATGTTTGACGGCATTGAGATTTCCCAAAAAACAATTACACAGAATTAATCCCTACTTATGAAAAGAGAAATATTGATAACTTCAGACGGTTCTACAACCATTCATTTGCCAGATTGGAACGAGCAATATCATTCCAAACATGGAGCAATACAAGAGGCATATCATGTTTTTATAAAAGCAGGGTTCGAGAAAATTTTAGAACGAAAAAAGGAAACTATTTCTATTTTAGAAATTGGTTTTGGTACCGGGTTAAATGCATTTATTACGTTTTTGGAAACCAAAAAGACAAATTTTAGTGTAAATTATGTTGGCGTAGAAGCCTATCCAGTGAGTATTGATGAGTTGACAAAATTGAATTATGTATCTGAGCTAAATGCAGAAAAACATCAAATTATTTTTGATAAAATGCACGCAACTTCATGGGAAGAAAATCATTTAATTTTTGAGGGTTTTAATCTCACTAAAAGAAAACAATTTTTTGAGGATATTCATGATGAAAATACATTCGATTTACTATACTTTGACGCATTTGGGGCAGAACATCAACCAGAATTATGGACTGTAGGTATCTTCTTAAAGATGTTTACGGCGCTAAAAAAAGAAGGGGTTTTAGTTACTTATTCCGCAAAAGGAAGCGTAAGAAGAGCAATGTTAGAAGTAGGTTTTACAGTTGATCGTTTAGCTGGCCCTC
Organism: Polaribacter sp.; assembly: GCA_029245665.1. Classification (GTDB taxonomy): domain Bacteria; phylum Bacteroidota; class Bacteroidia; order Flavobacteriales; family Flavobacteriaceae; genus Polaribacter. The sequence continues at coordinate 3,784 of JAQWOW010000214.1, forward strand.
CAGGGAAAAGAGAAATGTTAAGGGCAACTAAATAAAATGTGGGCAACCAGTTCTTGTTTTAGTAAATTGAATAAGAAAGCTTAAATTTGTTTTAAAATAATAAGAATGGAATTTAAAAGAAAATTTGGAAGGAAAAAAGATTCAAAACCAAATAGAGGGCTTTTTTTTGTGTTCCTTTTAGTCATTGTTTTAATTCTTTGGTTTAAGGCGGAGGATCTTATGAAAGGCATATTTTAGAAGCGTTATTTTTTAAAAGTTCTTCCTTTCCATTTGTATGTGAAAAAGAGCGACTTAAAAAGGACAAATACACTAAAAAAAGGATACAGAGAACTTGCAAGAACATACCATTTAAAAAATGAAGTTCTGTGGTTAAAAAAAACAATTGTTGGCAGGAAGAGAAACAAATCAATACTCATTTTGACAATTAATAGCATCAATACAAATTGTATTGATGCAGTTATAAAAGAGGAAACAATTAAGAAGTTTGTAAATACTACGAGTACTCCAATTAATTTTACTTTTAAAGAACTTAAAGTACTAGTTTTTGAGGCCCATCTTGTTCTTTGGTTTACCAAATCAGTCCAATTTTTTTCAGGAAAAGTAGTTACAATTGCCTCTTTAGATTTTAGGTATTTGACATTATTTTTATCCGCTTTTATGAATTTTTCAAACAGAAAAACATCATCACCACTTGCGATGTTATTGTTTCCATCAAATCCATTTAGTTTTATAAATTCTTCTTTTTTATATCCTAGATTTGCACCATTACATAAAAAAGGAAAATTACCTCCAAAACTTCCAATAGTAGTTCCTTGCATGCTCAAAAAATCGAGTACTTGAAATTGCTCCAAAAAAGTATTTTTAACTTGATAATTTACAGGAGCTACAATCATTTTAGGGGCATTCATTTGAATGAAATTAGCAAAGCTTTTCAACCAATTTTTAGATAGAATACAATCTGCATCAGTTGTCAGTATCCACTCATTTTTAGCAACAGAAATAGCAGTTGTGATGGCATCTTTTTTTGGAGAATTTGAGCCCCTTTTGTTTTTAAGTATTTGAATATTTTTTTTTGTTTTAGGGAGTATTCTTTCTATAATTATAACAGAATTATCAGAGGAATCATCATCCACAAATAGAAACTCAACCAATTCGATTGGATACTTAATTTCTTCAATTGAATTTAATAAAAAGGGTAAATTTTTAGCTTCATTTCTAAATGGTATAATTACAGAAAAAGTAGTTTTTAGCTCACTTTCTTTAGCCGTAAATTCTTCCCCTTTTCTAAAGCCAATAGCTAATGTTACAATCAAAACTGCATACATCAAAAACACCAAAAACAGCAACCAAATCATTTGTTAAAATTAGGTTTAAAAATGAGTACAAAATAGCTTCCAATAATTGCGGGAAGCACAATATTAAGAATCCACATAAGTGTTGTTATTGATACAATTGTAAGTAGTTCAATACTAAAAAATGAAAAGATCCATACAGCAATAGAGCTCTTTGTAACAAAATCAAACAAAGGAAAAACAGGAATAATAGAAGCTACTAAATACATAGAAGTAATGGCAGAAATAGCCTCAATATAAGAAACATCGATATTAAAAATCAGCAATAAAAAGTAAAACTGATGAGAGAAAATTAAAAATCGTAATAAAGAAAGAAATGAGATGTTTAGATGTAATACCAATGGAATTTTCATCATAAAATCTTGAGTTTTTTTAAAATAAGAATTCTTATATTTTAAAAATTTACAAACAAAAAATAAGGTAAAAACAACAAACAATAGAACACTAACAAATCTAAATACAAACTGCATTTTAATTTCAATTTTATGTTTTAAAATAAAATAACTGAAACCCACAACTCCAAAAACAAGCGTCATGAGCATCTGATAAAAATTACCAACTACGTTTAAACCGATAATTTTTTTTCTAAATGGTTTTTCAAAATACAATGCCTTTGCTCCATATTCTCCAATTCTATTTGGTGTAATTAAAGAGGTTGTTAAAGACGCTAAACTTTGTACCATTGCTTTTTTAAATGAAGAATTGCCAATAAAAGAAATTAATAAATGCCATTTTGTAATTTCTAAAAACCAATTAAAAAAGCTAAAAAAGAATAAAAAAAGGCAGTTTTTCAGTGTAAAAACCTTATTTTCAATCAAATTTTGGTAAAAAATAGAAAAGTCCATCTGCTCGTTTTCTACCAATTTAGTATGTATAAAATAACAACAACCAATAACTATAGAAAGTTTAATGACTAGCGATAAGAATTGCTTAGTTTTGTATGAAATCGAATTGATCATTCCTTGCAAAGTAATAAATATTCGGCAGTAAGTGAAAACAGGATTACAAAAACAACCTTAGATTTTGAAAACAGAAAAAATCATATTAGGAATTGACCCAGGAACAACGATTATGGGGTTTGGTTTACTGAAAGTTGTTGGTAAAAAAATGGAATTTATTCAAATGAATGAATTGATGCTTAAAAAATACGACGACCATTATCTAAAATTAAAACTCATTTTTGAACGCACCATAGAATTGATAGATACTTATCACCCAGATGAAATTGCTATTGAAGCTCCTTTCTTTGGAAAGAATGTACAATCGATGTTAAAATTAGGAAGAGCCCAAGGAGTTGCAATGGCTGCGGGTTTATCTAGAGAAATACCAATAACAGAATATTTGCCAAAGAAGATAAAAATGGCAATTACTGGAAATGGAAATGCCAGTAAAGAGCAAGTAGCATCGATGTTAAAATCGTTGCTTAATTTAAAAACATTGCCAAAAAATTTAGATGCTACAGATGGCTTGGCAGCAGCAGTTTGTCACTTTTATAATTCCGGAAAAGTTGTAGGAGGTAAAAATTACACTGGTTGGGCAAGTTTTGTAAAACAGCATCCTAACAAAATCAAATAATTAAAAAAAGGCATTTAATATCGAATCGTTCACTGACAAACGAAACTTAAAAAACAATCCTGATTTGGCTGGTATCTATATTCACATACCCTTTTGTAAGCAAGCATGTTTTTATTGCGATTTTCATTTTTCCACCTCATTAAAAAAGAAAAATGAAATGATTTTATCCCTTGTAAAAGAGCTCAAAATTAGAAGAGATGAAATCCAAAATACTGCCATTGAAACAATTTATTTTGGTGGAGGAACTCCTTCTATTTTAAATGTGGATGAACTCCAATTTTTAATTGATTCTGTTTATGAAAATTACACAGTTGTAAAGCATCCAGAAATTACTTTAGAAGCAAATCCTGATGATTTATCAGAAGAAAAAATAATTCAACTTTCTAAGTCTCCAATTAATAGATTAAGTATTGGGATCCAATCTTTTTTTGAGAAAGATCTGAAGCTGATGAATAGAGCTCACAATGCTCATGAAGCAAAAAAAAGTTTGCTTTTAGCAACCCAATATTTTAAAAACATTTCTGTGGATTTAATATATGGAATTCCCGATTGTACCAATGATCAATGGAGAGAAAATATTAAAACAGCCCTGAGTTATGGAGTCCCACACATATCGAGTTATGCCCTAACCATAGAGCCTAAAACAGCACTAGAAACTCTTATAAATAATGGTAAAATTAAAATGGTTCATGAGCAGAAGGTCGCAGCACAATTTCAGATTTTAACAACAGAATTACAGAAAGCTAATTTTGTCCACTATGAATTATCAAATTTTGGAAAAGAGGGTTTTTTTAGCAAAAACAACTCCTCTTATTGGTTGGGGAAACCCTATATAGGAATTGGGCCATCGGCACATTCTTTTGATGGGAAACAACGAAGTTGGAATGTTAAAAATAA
>JAQWOW010000233.1 GCA_029245665.1 Polaribacter sp.
TGGTCTTCCAAAAAAGGCATTAAAAAAGTGCTTTCAAAATTTTACAATCAAAGTTTTTTAAGTGTTGAGAATGAACAAGAGAGAATTGGAAACTCCTTTAACTTTGATCCTTTTGACTTTGACGAAAGCAAACTACTAGGGCTTTCTTTTAATCTTCGAAATAGCATTTATTTCAATAAAAGTATTCAGAAATATAGCGTTACATACACCTTCGGGAAGACAAGAAATAAGCAACAGTTTTTTATTGGAAGCCAAGAAAACAACATCAAATTACATCAAGTAGACATTGCACATAAATTCGCAACCTTTTGGTTATTTGAATTGATGGGGAAAATCTCAAAAAACCGGTTGAAAACTGAAAATTTCAATACTAGAAATTATCTTATTAACTCAAATGAACTGGAACCAAAAATTAGTTTTTTGTACAATAAAAATAACAGGTTTACGGCTTTTTATCATTTTAAAAATAAAAAAAATCAGTGGCCTGAATTTGAACAATTATATCAACAAAAATTTGGTGTTGAATACCTTCATACTAAAACTGAAAAGAACCAAATATCTGCGAATATAAATGTGTTTTTAAATGATTTTACAGGAAATACAAATACCCCTGTTGCATACCAAATGTTAGAAGGTTTACAGGCAGGAAAAAATTATACTTGGAATGTTTTGTTCCATCAAAAATTAAATGCCTTTTTAAACTTAAATCTAAATTATTTGGGGAGAAAAAGTGAAGGTTCTAAAATAATTAATACAGGAAGTATACAATTAAAAGCACTCTTTTAATTTTTTTTGGTATACTTGTTGCAAGATTAATTATTAAATTAAAAGAAATGAAAAAAATCATACTAGTCTTGTGCCTTTTTATAAGTGCACTCTCGTATGCTCAAGTGAATACAGAAGCGGATGCTCCTAAATTCCCTCAAGATATTGAGAAAAAATATGAACTAAAAATTAATGCATTAACATTATTAGCAGCAAAGTGGATTGATGTATCTTATGAAAACCTTCTTAACGAAGAATCTTCATTTGGAGTTGCTGCAACTTTAAATACAGACACAACTGGAAGTGATTTAAAGTATTCTTTAACCCCGTATTACAGACGTTATTTTTCTAATAAATTGGCTAGAGGTTTTTTTGTGGAAGGTTTTGGAATGTTGTTTTCAGCAAAAGATACTGATCTCTTTGGTTTCGGAAGCCAAGAATTCGAAACGGGGGTTGCATTGGGTATTTCTGTAGGGGGAAAATTCGTCTCTAAGCAAGGATTTACAACTGAACTTTTATTAGGATTTGGACGAAATCTAAGCAATGATAATCACAATGATTCTATTGGTCGAATTGGAATTTCTTTTGGATACAGATTTTAAAATGAAGTGACTAATTTTTGTATTTTTACCATAAATAAATAAAATGAAAAAATTACTTTTAATCCTAAGTTTGATCTCCTCCACAGTTGCCTATTCTCAACATGAAATAAAATTAGATATTGCAGATGCTTTGGTCATACGAAGTATCGAATTCTCTTATGAAAGTTATCTTACTGAAGAGTCTTCGTTTGGGATTTCTGCACTCTTTAATTTGGCAAAGCAAGATCTTAACTTTAGATACAATGAAAACATAATGATTACACCTTATTATCGTCATTATTTTTCTACGAATAAGCAATGGAATTTTTTTGGCGAAGGATTTGTAGGAATAAATTCAGGAAAAAAAGAAGGTATTAAAAATTCAAACATCTACAATGAAAAATATACTGATGGTGCTTTAGGGGTTGCCGTTGGATCAAAATACATTGCCACAGGAGGTTTAATTATTGATGCATATGTTGGAGTCGGTAGAAATCTATT
>JAQWOW010000258.1 GCA_029245665.1 Polaribacter sp.
GCCATTGCTTTCAACTGCTGCAATTCCGTTTCCATAATCGATATTCCCAACAAAACCTCTGTTTAACATTTTATTAAAACCCAAGTTTACTTTTAGTTTGTCTTTTAAGAACTTTTTTCCAAAAGAGAAGTCTAATTCGGCCAACCATTCAACTTCAATTTGTCCCTCTAGCGCTCCTGTACCATAATTACCACTCAATTCAAAATTGATATCTCCTGGTAATTGATAATTTGCTTGAATAAACCAATAGAGATTCCATTTACTCAAGTTTACATTATAAGTAGAAGATTGAAAACTAGGATTTGTAACAATAAAACCTGTATAGCCCTCTAGATCTTTTACAAAGTTTAAAGGAGCAAATAATCTAAAATTCCAGTTTGTATTATTCTTGATATTTACTTCTTGTTGCCTTATTTGAGCAGTAATATTGTCTTGACGAATTAACTCAAAAATGACATCATCAGTTTTACTATAGTTAATTGAGAAAAAAGGTTGCCCTTCATAAGTCAAATTAAACTGATAATTATTTGTAAAGGCAGGTGCAAGGTTAGGATTCCCCTCCCTTCCAGAAAACGGATCTAAAAAAGTTACAAAAGAATTTAAAGTACTGTAAGAAGGTCTTTGAATTCTGTAACTGTAAGATAGACTTGCACCCAAAACATCTGTCAACTCTCTACTTAAAGATGTACTTGGAAATATTTTCTTGATAGGTCTTCTTTTAATTTTTGTTGCTGGCAAACCGTTTTCTATAAAAGTAGAAGTTCCTCGAGTATTACTGTCTTCGTATCGAAACCCAACAGAAAAAGACCATTTTCCAAGTGTTGCATTCGCTTTAGAATAAACAGCAAAAATAGTTTCGTCTACAATAAAACGACTACTTTCCTCATCAATTAGATTAAAACCACCTGAAGTATTATCAAGAGATTGTAAATCATTATCTGTTACTACATCTGCATACCTTGTTCCTGCAGTTAGTTTTAGATTATCGGAAATTGTTTTGGAATAATCTAGTCGATACGTTTTTATATTAAAGGTTCCGTCTTGATGGTACATTCTGTCTGAATACGGAATTGTACTTCCAGTAATATCAAAAAGTGTATTTGTACTGTTATTAGTAAAATCTACATAGTTAAAATCTACGACTAATTTCTCTGAATTAGTTTTGTATTCGTAATAAGGGTTGATGTTAAAATTAGCACGATCTCTATCAAAAGCGTTTTCAGTTAAAAGCGAATTAGTTTGTGAAGCATCTGAAATTATGGTGGTGCTAATGGCAGTTCTTGTCGACTTTCTATTATCATAACGTCCACCAATTCCTATAGAGTGATTGTTATTTAGATAATAATCTAGATTGCCACCAATACTGAAGTTATCTGGGTCATAGGGTTCTATGGTAACTTGATTATAGGTTTCTGAGCCAACAGTTCTCACTAAAAATAAATCATCTCTCCAAGTTGACTGCGAATAGTTTATACTTGTTTGCCAATTTAATTTATTTTTATAACTAGCAATAGAAAACCCAGATCCCCATTCTAGTCCCTCATCTTCACCTACCCAAGAACTTATATTTCCATTCGTTCCTAATCGTATGTTTTTCTTTAAAATAATATTGATAATAGCCCCAGAACCAGAAGCCTCATATTCTGCTCCGGGTTGTTCAATTACTTCAATTTTAGATATATTATCTGCAGGAAAATCTCTCAAAAGAGTTTGAACATCCATATATTCTGTTGTCTTACCATTAATTAAAATACGAACACCCCTATTTCCTGCAATAGAAATTCCATTGTTGGTAACTAAAACCCCTGGAACTTTTCGCATTACATCTTGTAAATTGGTGTTTGTCATTTCTGATTTTTCTAGATCTACAATTAATTTTTCTGCTGTTTGTTTGATAACAGGACGTTTGCTTTTTACAACTATTTCATTTAAAAGCTGACTCTCTTCTTTTAAAGTGATGTTAATTGTTTTATCTGAATTGATTTCTACTTCGTTAATTTTTTGAGTTTCAAAACCGAGCATAGAAACTTCAATCGTATATTTTCCTGAAGAAATATTTTCAAGGATATAATCACCATCATCATTAGAAACCGTTCCTGTTGGGTTTTTTTTATCTCCAATTTCTTCTATTACGATATTGGCAAAAGCAAGTGATTGGTTTTGTTGATCAATAATTTTTCCTGAGATAGAATGCTGAGAAAAGGAGTTCAATACACCGAGTATCAAAATAAAAAAACATATTGAAAAAGGTTTCATTTCTTTGATTTTAATAGTTAATTTAATTTTTTACTAAGACGTAGTTAAAAGAGTTTTGTTACAAGGAAAATTGAAACCTATCGGATTGGGATAAATATCCAATCTATAAAGTTTGTTTTTCTGAAAAAGTAAGACGGTTTTAATCTGCAAATAGTTGTATCTGAAAAAACGTTACAGAGTTTGAAACTACAAGAGTCTGAATTTTTTAATTACACAAATTTTATGTGTATGTGTTAGATACAAAAAGCATCTGTGATGTTAATCCCTTCCTCCCAAAATTTGCAATGCCCAATATAGTAACATCGCTAAAGACCCCAAAGCAGCTACTAAATATGTTCTTGCAGCCCATTTTAGTGCATCTGTTGCTCCCGCTAATTCTTGTTGAGAAACCATGTTTTTATTTTGCAACCAAGCCAAAGCTCTATTGCTTGCATCATATTCTACCGGCAATGTGACAAAACTAAAAACGGTTGCAAACCCCATCAAAATTAGACCTAAAATGGCAACATAAAACCCAATACCAGTAGCTCCAGAACTGGCACCTAAAATGATTCCACCAATTACTAACCATTGAGAGAATTTAGAGCTGATACTTACAATGGGTACTAATTGAGAACGCAATGTTAAATAACTGTAGGCTTTTGCGTGTTGAACTGCATGTCCGCATTCGTGAGCAGCAACAGCAGCGGCAGCGGCGTTTCTCTGGTTGTATACAGATTCACTTAAATTAACAGTTTTCTCTTTTGGATTGTAATGATCTGTCAATTTTCCAGGAGTAGAAATTACTTTTACATCGTAAATTCCATTGTCAGAAAGCATTTTTTCTGCAATTTCAGCTCCACTCATGCCATTTCTTAACTGAATTTTAGAATATTTTTTAAATTTTCTTTTTAAAGTGTTACTAATATACCAGCTTGCCAAAGAGATTACACCAATTAAAATATAGAACTCGATCATAATTTATATTGTTTTAAAATTGTATTTCATTTTTGTTTGATAAATTTACAACATAAAGTATTCCAATGTGTTTTTTGGAGTGTAAAAATGACAAAATGACAAACAAACCTTCGATATTACTTATTTATACAGGTGGAACCATCGGAATGATCAAAGACTATAAAACGAAGGCTTTAAAAACTTTTGATTTTAGTCAGATTGTAGATAAAATTCCTGAATTGCAACAGTTAAACTGTAAAATAAAAAGTATTTCTTTTGAGGAACCTATAGACTCCTCTAATATGAACACGAAATATTACGTAGATATTGTTGAAATTATTGAAGAAAATTACCAGAAATTTGATGGATTTGTGGTTTTAACAGGTTCAGACAGTATGTCTTTTGCATCTTCTGCAATAAGTTTTATGCTAGAGAACCTTCAGAAACCAGTGATTTTCACAGGTTCTCAATTGCCTATTGGAGACCTAAGAACAGATGCCAAAGAGAATTTAATTACGGCTATAGAAATTGCAAGTGCAACTAAAAACGGAGCGCCAATAATAAATGAAGTTTGCTTGTATTTTGAGTATAAATTGTATAGAGCCAACAGAACTACAAAAATAAGTGCAGAACAGTTTGAAGCTTTTGCATCTATGAATTTCCCTCCACTAGCAGAAAGTGGCGTTCATCTTAAGTTTCATGAACATTTAATTCATCAACCAAAAAAGACAGCGAATACTTTAATAGTTAGAAAGAAGTTAGTAGATGATGTAGTTTTCCTAAAAATATTTCCAGGGATTTCAGATATAGTAGTAAAAAGCATTTTAAACATACCAAATTTAAAAGGAGTAATTTTAGAAACATACGGTGCCGGAAATGCACCAAATTCAGAAAATTTCATACAGCTTTTAAAAAATGCAATCAATAAAGGGATTAAAATCATAAACGTCACACAATGTGAAAGTGGAAGAGTTTTAATGGGGCATTATGATACAAGTTTGTTGCTCAAGAAAATAGGAGTAATAGACGGTAAGGATATTACTTCAGAATCTGCTGTAGCTAAGTTAATGTATTTACTAAATGAAAATTTATCAACAGAAGATTTTAAATGCTTTTTTGAAAAGTCATTGAGGGGTGAAATAACAGATATTTCATTTTTAAAGGTATAATTGAAGAGAATCAATTACAATAGACTAAATAGATTGACTTTTTTTTTTAATCTTCAATATTTTTTTGTTACTTGGCACTCTCAAAAGTATAGCTGATATTTAGCAGTTCTGTGGAATATAGACAGATTAGCTTCACCTTATCTTTTTGAGTTTAAAAATTATATCTTTAACCCACTAACTATTAAAATTAATAATAAAAAGATGAAAAAAGTAGTAAATATCCTAACTGTAACTGGATTTATGTTTTTTGGAGCGGTTCAATCAACTTTCGCACAAGAAGCAGCTGAGCAATCAAGAACTTTTCACCAAGAATTAAAACTTCGTTTTATTGAAGGTGGCCCTGGATTTATGGGAATTGTACTTGTTGCCTTAATATTAGGTTTGGCAATTGCAATTGAAAGAATTATTTATTTAAACATGGCAACGACCAATACTAAGAAATTAGTAGCAAGCGTAGATGATGCTTTAAGCTCTGGTGGTGTAGAAGCTGCAAAAGAAGTTTGTAGAAACTCTAAAGGACCAGTAGCATCTATCTTTTACCAAGGTTTAGATAGAGCAGATGATGGTATAGATTCAGCAGAAAAAGCGATTGTAAGTTATGGAGGAGTTCAAATGGGATTATTAGAGAAAAATATTTCTTGGTTGTCTTTATTTATCGCATTAGCACCAATGCTTGGTTTCATGGGAACTGTAATTGGTATGATTGGAGCATTTGATGCAATTGCTGTAGCAAATGATATTTCGCCAGCGGTTGTTGCAGGAGGTATTAAAGTAGCCTTATTAACAACGGTTTTTGGATTAGTTGTTGCAATTATTTTACAAATTTTTTACAACTACATCATTTCTAAAGTAGATAGTATTGTAAATAATATGGAAGATGCATCTATTTCTTTAGTAGATTTATTAGTAAAGTATAAAAAATAACTTTTCTTATGAAAGATAATAAAATTTCAAAAATTATCACATACGTTATCACACTACTTGCCCTTATTGGTATTATCTTACTTGTAAGAGTACTAATGGCAGGTGAAGAAGCTGTTGAAAACGATGTTGATGTAGCGAATAAAGTGGTAAGTCCACTTGTGTATTTCTCACAATACTTACTCTATTTTGCAGTAGGAATAACACTAGTACTATCTCTAGGAGGATTGTTTAAAAATCCAGAGAGTTTAAAGAAAACTTTATTAGGTTTGGGCGTATTAGGGTTGTTATTTTTAGGGGCATACTCTTTATCAGACAGCAACATAGTCTTAGATAATGCAGATATCGTTCTGCCAGGAGGAGAAGAAGGTTCATCAACAAATAGATTTGTCGGAACTGGAATCTGGTTTAGCCTGATACTAGGATTTATTGGCCTAGGGTTTTTTGTATACGATTTAGGAAAAGGATTAATAAAATCATAAATAGATGGCAAGAAGAGAGAATCCAGAAATTAATGCAGGTTCTATGGCAGATATTGCCTTCTTGTTGTTGATCTTTTTTTTAGTTACGACTACGATGAATGTAGATTCTGGAGTTTCAAAGAAATTATCTGAGAAACCACCAGCAGACTACGTACCACCAATTATTAAAGAAAAAAACATCTTTGAAGTAAATATTAATAGAAATAATGAGCTTCTAGTAGAAGACAAAAGAATGGACATCAAAGAGTTAAAAGCGGCGGCGATTGCTTTTATAAATAATGGTGGAGGTGAAGGTAAAGTAGAAGAAGGAGTTCCTACAGGTCCTTGTGATTATTGTAATTCAGTTAGAAAACAAGATGAGCCTCAAACAAGTGAGTCTTCTTCAGATCATCCAAACAAGGCAATTATTTCGGTGCAGAGTGATCGGTTGACAGAGTATGGGACTTATTTAAAAGTTCAAGATGAATTGTTAAGAGCGTATTCTGATTTGAGAAACAGGTTGAGCATACTAAAATATCAAATCCCTTTTCCCGAACTTGAAGAGTCTTATAAAAATGATAAGAGTAACGAGTCATTAAAGAAAAAAGTTGAAGATATCAAAACTAGTTATCCTCAAATAATTTCAGATGCAGAACCTACAAATTAATTTTTAAAATTTAACAATATGTCTAAATTTAGA
>JAQWOW010000266.1 GCA_029245665.1 Polaribacter sp.
CAAATACCAGACGATCAAGCTGAAAACATCGGTACAGTAGGTCAAGCAGTAAGCTATATAGAAGAAGCAAAAAAGTAAATTTTATATGCAATTAAAACGAGTTGTAGTTACTGGACTTGGAGCTTTAACGCCCATAGGTAATAATATTGAAGAATATTGGAATGCTCTAGTTAACGGAGTTAGTGGAGCAGCGCCTATTACGCATTTTGACGCTTCCAAGTCCAAAACTCGTTTTGCATGTGAAGTCAAAAACTTTAACCCTACCGATTTTATCAATAGAAAGGACGCTCGTAAAATGGATAAATTTACGCAGTATGCAATGGTTGCTTCAGACGAAGCGATAGCAGATGCGAATTTAGATTTAGAAACCATAAATAAATTACGAGTTGGAGTTATTTGGGGGGCAGGAATAGGAGGTTTAGAAACTTTTCAAAATGAAGTTTTAAACCATGCCGCAGGAGATGGAACTCCAAAATTTAATCCTTTCTTTATTCCTAAAATGATTGCAGATATTGCACCCGGCCACATTTCCATAAAACATGGTTTTATGGGACCAAACTACACAACTGTTTCTGCATGTGCCTCATCGGCAAATGCGATGATAGATGCTCTAAATTACATACGTTTAGGTTATTGCGATGTTATTGTTACGGGTGGTAGTGAAGCTGCAATTGCAATTGCAGGAGTTGGAGGGTTTAGCTCTATGCAAGCCTTATCCACAAGAAATGAAACTCCAGAAACCGCTTCAAGACCCTTCGATGCAAATAGAGAAGGTTTTGTTTTAGGCGAAGGTGCTGGAGCAATTGTTCTAGAAGAATACGAATATGCCAAAGCAAGAGGTGCAAAAATTTACGCCGAAGTAATTGGAGGAGGAATGTCTTCAGACGCATACCATATTACAGCTCCTCACCCTGAAGGAATTGGAGTGATTGCGGTAATGAAAAGTTGTTTAGAAAACTCTGGAATTAAACCAGAGGAAGTAGATCATATTAATACACACGGTACCTCTACCCCTTTGGGAGATGTAGCAGAATTAAAAGCAATTTCTGCTGTTTTTGGAGAACATGCGAAAAATATTAATATTAATTCTACAAAGTCAATGACAGGTCATTTATTAGGCGCTGCAGGAGCCATAGAGTCTATTGCTTCAATATTAGCAATGAAACATAGTGTTGTTCCGCCAACAATAAATCACTCTACTGTGGATGAAAATATCAATCCAGAATTGAACTTAACTTTAAATACTGCTCAAAAAAGAGAAATTAAAGTAGCAATGAGCAATACTTTTGGTTTTGGTGGGCATAATGCATGTGTTGCATTCAAAAAATTAGATGAATAATTGCCTATGAATCTTATTCGTAAAATGGTGAATTCCTATTCTGAAGAGGACGCACAATTTCATTACGAATTAAAAAAACTTCTCAATTTTTCACCAAGAAAAATAAATAAATATAAGAAAGCTTTTACGCATAGGTCCATTCAAATTACTGATAAAAAAGGAATTCCTATAAATTATGAAAGATTAGAGTTTTTAGGAGATTCTATTTTAGGTTCTGTAATTGCTGCTTATTTATACAAAAAAGTACCAGAGGGTTCCGAAGGTTACTTGACAAAAATGCGCTCTAAAATTGTAAGTAGAAAGCATTTGAATGAGCTTGGAAAGGATTTAAATTTAATTCGTTTTGTAAAAAGTAATATAGATCAAGCAAAAGCAGGTGATAATATTCATGGCAATATCTTTGAAGCATTAATAGGGGCAATATATTTAGACAAAGGTTACAAAGCATGTCAAAATTTCATAAAAAAAAATGTAATCATTCCTTATGTAGACATTGAAAAATTAGAAGGGAAAATCACTAGTTATAAGGGTTTAATTATAGAATGGTGTCAAAAGAAAAAAAAGAAATACTCATTCAATACTTATGAAGATTCCGGAAATGAAACAGTGAAACATTTTAGCGTAAAGATTTGTATCGATGGAGAACAAATTGCTAAAGGAAGAGCAACTTCAAAGAAAAAAGCCGAAGAGCAAGCCTCAAAAAGAGTTTACTTCGCTTTTCAAAAACAAATAAATTTAACTTAGTGAACGATAACGTTTTCGTTAAATTTAACACTGAGACTCATAAACAATTAGTAATTTAGCACTCTCATGAAAACAATGATTGGCTATAATTTATGCAGGTATACGCTTTAGAAATGAATGATTTTTGTGAAGAGGAATATTCTTTAATTGGAATCCATTCTACATTAGAAGACTACAAACTTGCCTACTTAATCAATAAAAAGCTTAACACTCGGTTTTTTAAAGCAAAAGAAGATTTACAATTTACACGAGAAAAAAAGAAAGCTTCTTTTTCTATTTACAATTATGAAAACACAAAATATGATTTTGATTGGTTTTTAATAGCGAATAGTTACAGGAGAGAAAATCAAACAGTTTCTAATGAGTTACTATTAACCTCAGAAACAAAAACCTATTTAATACCAGAAAAGAAGAAAGTAGATTTTTTTTTAAAAATTTGTGGGGAATCAGAATATGATTTTGTTATGAAAACAATAAATAGCATAAAAAGTATTGAAAATATAATCACAGCATATTTAATAGACAAAAACACCTTAAAGTCAAAAGACTTTTTAATATTTTAAAAATGAACGATTACAAAAAAACAAAAATAGTTGCCACTTTAGGACCCGCAACAGACAGTAAAAAAACATTAACAGAATTAGCAAGAGAGGGCGTAAATGTATTTCGTATTAATTTTTCTCATGCAGATTATGAAAATGTAAAAAATACTGTAAAAACCATTAGAGAGATTAACGAAGAAAATAATTACAATGTTGCCATCCTAGCAGATTTACAAGGTCCAAAATTACGTGTTGGGGTTATGGAGGAAGATGTAGTTTTAAATGATGGAGATCTATTTACATTCACAACAGAACAATGCGTAGGAGATAGTAAAAAGGCATTTATGACGTATCAACGTTTTCCTAAAGACGTAAAAGTTGGTGAGCAAATTATGGTAGATGATGGTAAATTATTATTCGAAGTAGTTTCTACAGATAAAGAGAAATCCGTAGTTGTTAAAACAATTGTAGGAGGACCTTTAAAGTCTAAAAAAGGAGTAAACTTACCAAATACAGCTATTTCCTTACCCGCTTTAACAGAGAAAGACAAAGAGGACGCTGTTTTTGCTTTGGGTTTAAACGTTGATTGGATCGCTCTTTCTTTTGTTAGAACTCCAGAAGATTTGAGAATGTTACGTGATTTAATTGATCAACATTCAGAATACAGAGTTCCTGTAATTGCAAAAATTGAAAAACCAGAAGCAGTTGCAAATATGGATGCATTAATTCCTTATTGTGATGGATTAATGGTAGCTCGGGGAGATTTAGGTGTTGAAATACCAATGCAGGACGTGCCATTAATTCAGAAAAAATTAGTGAGAAGAGCAAAAAGAGCAAGAATTCCTGTAATTATTGCCACACAGATGATGGAGACAATGATAGACAATTCTGTGCCAACAAGAGCAGAAGTTAATGATGTTGCAAACTCTATTATGGATGGTGCAGATGCGGTAATGCTTTCTGGAGAAACTTCTGTTGGAAAACACCCAGTAAGAGTAATTCAAAAAATGGCCGAAATTATCAAAGCTGTCGAAAACTCTAGAATGATAAAAGTACCCCACGAGGCACCTCATATTAGAACCAATAGATTTATTACAAAATCGATTTGTCATCACGCAGCTTTAATGGCAAATGATATAAATGCTTCTGCAATCTCTACGTTAACGAATAGTGGATATACTGCTTTTCAGATTTCCGCATGGAGACCTCAGGCTAAAATATTAGCTTTTTCGTCAGAAAAAAGAATTTTAGGAAAACTAAATTTACTATGGGGAGTGAAGG
>JAQWOW010000292.1 GCA_029245665.1 Polaribacter sp.
ATTAGAGATCAATATTATTTTAGTGATGCTAAAAAAACAGATTACAGTTCATTTGTAAAAACAACCTATAAAGTATCAGATCAATTAACTGCTTTTTTAGATTTACAAGGAAGGTTTGTAACTTATAAAACAAAAGGATTAACGTCTGATAGAGATGCTATAGATGTAGACGCTAATTTTAATTTCTTTAATCCTAAATTAGGATTCACATACGTACTTAACAATACAAATAGTTTTTATGCCTCTTATGCAAAAGCAAACAGAGAACCTAATAGAAATGATTTTGAAGTAGGAACTACACAACACGAAAGTTTAGATGATTATGAGTTCGGTTGGCGTTTAAAAAACGAAAACATAAAATTAAATACCAATATTTACTATATGAATTATAAAAATCAATTGGTATTAACAGGTGCTTTGAATGATGTTGGTTCACCAATTAGAGCTACAAGTGGAAAAAGTTATCGTTTAGGTTTAGAAGTTGATGCAGATATTCGCGTTAGTGATCAGATTTCTATTAGACCAAATATTGCAATAAGCTCTAATAAAAACGTAGATTTTAACGCGACTATAAATGGTGATTTAGTTAATTTAGGAAATACACCTATTTCTAATTCTCCTGATATAATTGCTGGTAATGCTTTTATTTTTCAGCCTTTAAAAAACTTACAACTTTCTCTTTTATCTAAATATGTTGGCGAACAATATATGGGTAATCTAGGGGGTGTAATTGCTAATGAACCAGCTGTTGTTTATAATGAAATATCTACAAATAACGAAAAACTAAAAAGTTACTTTACAAGTGATTTTAATGTAGTTTATGAAGTAAAAACAACTAAAATATTTAAAGCAATTGTGTTTTCTGCTTTGGTAAATAACATTTTTGATACTAAATATGTAGACAGAGGTTATTACTATACGTATGATGATACTTGGTCTGCAGCAGACCAAACAACTACTCTAGATGGCGCTGGTTATTACCCACAAGCAACCAGAAATTTCTTAGTTGGAGTTATGTTGAAGTTTTAGGATAAAAAAAAAATTAAAACCCGAGTCTAGGCTTGGGTTTTTTTATGAATCAATTCTTCCAACTGCACAACTCACAAAAGAGCTTGCTTTGTGCAAAATTGTATTTTTTGTCCCTGTCTCTGGATACCCTAATTTTGATAATTTTTCTTTTATCATCATTCCGGTTTCCTCTGCTGAAATAACTGAAACTACTGATTTCTCTACATCAACTGTAACTTCAGAGACCGTATTAATCGCTAATAATCCTTTTTTAATCGTTGCAGCACAGCCGCCACATTTTAAATTTTCTATTTGTATGTCTGTTCTCATAATATCTAATTTTCGGTTCGCCATTGTTGATACCCACCTAAAACATTGTATACATCAAATCCTTTTTCATGAAGTTGTTTCGCCGATTTACCACTTCTATTACCACTTCTACAGTATACATAAACAGGTTTGTTCTTATCTAATTTCTCAATTACTTTATTCGTAAAATGTTTTTCAAAATAATTTATGAAAATAGCTGTTCTTATAAAGCCTTCTTTAACTTCTTTTGGTGTTCTTACATCTATTAATTGAACATTTCCTTTTGCTAATAAAAGTTTTAATTCTATTGTAGAAATTGATTTTATTTCTTCCTGTGCTAAACCATTGGTGAAAAAGAAACTCAGCAAAAAAAGACTTAAAAGTTTTTTCATTTTATTTATTTTACAGTTGACGGACAAACTGCAACTGTTCTTTGTATCGTTGTTTTTCTAACAGCTGCATACCCTCCAGAAACATCAATTACATTGTGAAAACCACGTGCTTTTAAAATTGAAGCTGCAATTACAGATCGATAACCGCCAGCACAGTGCACATAAAACTTTTTCTTTTTAGGAAATTCAGAAATATGATTGTTTAAAAAATCCAATGGAGTACTTTCTGCTATCTTAATATGTTCGCTTGCAAATTCACCTGGTTTTCTAACATCAAAAACAAGTGCACTTTCATTTATTTTTTGTTCTAAAACATCTACGGATACAGATTCTAAGGTATCAACTTCTTTATCCATTTTTTTCCAAGAAGCAAAACTTCCGTCTAAATAACCCAATACATTATCAAAACCAACTCTAGACAACCGTATAATTGTATCAGCCTCTTTCCCTTGAGGAGTTACCAGTAAAATTGGTTGTTGTATGTCTTTTATCAAAGCGCCAACCCAGGGTGCAAAACCACCATCAATTCCAATAAAAATTGATTGAGGAATGAATCCTTTTATAAATTCTGATTGATGTCTAACATCTAAAATTATGGCATCCGTTTCATTCGCAATCAGTTCGAAATCTGTCACTGATAACGGTTTTGCAGATGTTTTAATGATGTCATCAATATTTTTGTAGCCCTCTTTATTTAACTTCACGTTTAAAGGAAAATAAGCAGGAGGCGGTAATAATCCATCTGTAACTTCTTTGATAAATTCTTCTTTAGTCATATTCGCTCTTAAAGCATAATTGGTTTTTTTTTGATTTCCTATTGTACCAATCGTTTCTTTGCTTAAATTTTTACCGCAAGCAGAACCCGCTCCATGGGCAGGGTATACAATAACATCATCCGCTAAAGTCATTATTTTATTTCGCAAACTGTCATACAAAAAACCCGCTAAATCTTTCTCACTAAAATCACCTTTTTGAGCCAAATCTGGGCGACCAACATCTCCTAAGAATAGGGTGTCACCACTAAGTAACGCAAAATCTTTTCCATCTTTGTCTTTCAATAAAAAACAAGAACTCTCTAATGTATGACCCGGGGTATGCAATACAGTAATTGTAATGTTACCCACTCTAAAAGTCTGATTGTCTTGAGCTATAATTGCTTCAAAATTCGTTTTTGCAGAAGGCCCATACACAATTTTCGCTCCTGTTTTTTTTGCTAGCGTAACGTGACCGCTTACAAAATCTGCATGAAAATGAGTTTCAAATATATATTTAATTGTTGCATTGTTGTTTTTTGCTCTGTCTATATAATCTTGTACTTCTCTGAGTGGGTCTACAATAGCAACTTCACCATTACTCTCTATATAATATGCTCCTTGAGCTAAACAACCTGTATAAATTTGTTCTATTACCATTTTCTTTATAAATCGGGATCTCTTTAATTAACGATATGCTTGGTGAATATATTTTGCATACTTTTCTTGCTCCTTTCTGTCTCCAGTTTTGTAAAATTTTACAGCATC
>JAQWOW010000295.1 GCA_029245665.1 Polaribacter sp.
TTTTTAATTTACCCTTTTCAGTCAGATATTTAATAATTTAGTTTGATATTTTTATGATAAAATCATTCAAAACCATTCCTTTTTTTTGTGTGCTCTTTTTTGGCATAACCAATTGTTCAAAAAACATATACCGTAAAAACATACAACCAGATAAAATTGTTTCATTAAAAAATAATTTTAAAAATAATTTTTATGTTGGTGCCGCTATCAATGAAAACCAAATACTTGAAAAAGAAATCGGCTCTAACTCAATTATAAAAAAAGAATTCAATACAATATCTCCTGAAAATAGTTTAAAATGGATGTTTATACATCCAAAACCAAATACATTTAATTTCAATGTAGCTGATAAATATGTAGATTTTGGGATTAAAAATAAAATGCACATTGTGGGTCACACACTTGTTTGGCATGCTCAGTTAGCAGACTTCATGAATAAAGTGACAGAGCGTTCTGTAATGATGAATCATATGCAAAATCATATAAAAAAAGTTGTTACAAGGTATAAAGGAAAAATAAACACCTGGGATGTTGTAAACGAGGCGTTGAATGAAGACGGAACACTTAGAGAGTCTATTTTTTTAAAAATATTAGGAAACACCTATATTGAAGACGCTTTTAAATTAGCAGAAAAAGCAGATCCAAATGCAAATTTAGCCTATAATGACTATAACCTATGTAAGCCTAAAAAAAGAAAGGGAGCTATTAGATTGGTGAGGCAATTGAAACAAAATGGAGCTAAAGTAAACGAAGTCGGTATTCAAGCACATTGGCAATTAAACAGTCCGTCAATAAAAAACATTGAAGAAAGTATCATTGCATTTTCTAAATTAGGGGTAAAAGTGATGTTCACAGAATTGGATATTTCTGTTCTTCCTAACCCATGGGAATTAGTGGGTGCAGAAGTAAATCAAAACTTTGAAAAATTTGAAGGTGATGAAAAAATGAATCCCTATACAACCAGTTTGCCAGAAACCGTAAAGAATAAATTAGCAAAACGGTATCAAGATATTTTTAAACTTTTTTTAAAGCATGAAGATAAAATTAGTAGAGTTACATTTTGGGGTGTAACTGATAAGGATTCATGGCTAAATGATTGGCCAATTAAAGGTCGTAGGAATTATCCTTTGTTGTTTGATAGAAAAAATCAACCTAAAAAAGCATACCATAGTATTCTTGATTTAAAATCAGTTTCTAAATAATATTACAACACCATAAATTATGAAATCTAGTTCACAAAAATTGTCTGTTAGAGAGAAAATTGGCTACAGTTTAGGGGATCTTGCTGCAAACTTAGTTTTTCAAACTTTAATGACATATTTAGCATATTTCTATACCGATATTTATGGATTAGATGCTAATGATGCTACTGCAATTATGTTTACAGTTGGAACCATTGCGGCATTTGGATTTAATCCAATTATTGGAGCCATTGCAGACAGAACAAACTCTAAATGGGGGAAATTTAGACCTTGGATTTTGTGGACCTCTATTCCATTAGGAATCATATCAGTATTGGCTTTTAGCACTCCCGATTTTGAATACAAAGGCAAATTAATTTATGCTATAATTACATACACCTTATTGTTATTATTATATGCAGCAAGTAACTTGCCATATTCTGCCTTAAGTGGAGTAATTACAGGAGATATGAAAGAACGAAATAGTATTTCTGCATATCGATTTGTAGCAGTAATGTTTGCACAGTTTTTTGTGCAAGTTTTTATGTTACCCATCATTATTTACGCTGGTGCGGGAGACAAGGCTGTTGGAATAGAAATTGTAATGACTTGGTTAGCAATTATCGGTACCATCATGTTACTGATCACTTTTTTAACTACTAAAGAGCGAATTGTTCCGAAACCTGAACAAAAATCGAGTGTAATAGAAGACGTATTAGATTTAGTGAAAAATAAACCTTGGGTAATTATGTTGGTTTTAACAACATTATCATTTGTAACCTTGGCCATGAAAGGCGGTTCTTACATTTACTATTTTGAGAACTATGTAGACGAAGAAAGATTGTCTTCTTTTATTAGCCCTATTTTAGATTTCTTAACTAATATTGGGATTAATTTCTTTGGAAATGACCCAACTTCTGCAGGTTTTGGTTTATTTAATGCAGGGGGAATTATTTTTATGATTATCGGAATTGGATTGTCTAAAAAATTGGCAGATAAATACGGTAAAAAAAATGTATTCGGTACTTTTCTGTTCATTTCAACATTGTTCATCATTTACTTTTATTTTTTATCTCCGGAATCTTTAGAATTAATTTTTGCAGCTCAAATTTTGCATGGATTCTTTTATGGAATTACCATTCCATTATTATGGGCAATGATTGCAGATGTTGCTGATTATTCCGAATGGAAAAATAAGCGGAGAGCAACAGCAATTATATTTTCTGCAATGATGGTCGGATTAAAATTAGGATTAACAATTGGTAGTTCATTAGTTGCAAAAATTTTAGGATCTTATGGATATGTTCCAAATAGTGATAATGGACAAACTGAAAGTGCTATTCACGGTACAAAAATGCTCGTAAGTATTTATCCTGCAATCCCATTTTTAATAGGAATTTTCTTATTGTTTTTCTATGAAATTGACAAAAAAATGGAAAATCAAATAGAATCTGAATTAAAAGAAAGAAGAAAATAAGTTATGCCAGAAAAAAGTATTGATCACATAGATTTTGACGATTTAAATAAGAGAGCAATATCAAAACCTTTAGTAAGTCACATATACACTGCTGATCCATCAGCGCACGTTTTTAAAGGGAAAATTTATATTTATCCCTCACATGATATTGACGCAGGAGAGGCTTTTGATGATTTAGGAAGTCATTTTGCTATGGAAGATTATCATGTATTATCTATGGATAGTATTGGCAGTGAAACCATAGATAATGGTGTTGCATTGCATGTTGATGATGTTCCTTGGGCAAAACAACAAATGTGGGCGCCTGATGCACATGAAAAAGAGGGCTTCTATTATTTATTTTTTCCAGCAAAAGATTATGATGATATTTTTAGAATTGGAGTCGCAAAAAGTACAAGTCCTACAGGACCATTTACACCTCAACCAAATGCTATCAAGGGAAGTTTCTCTATAGACCCTGCTGTTTTCAAAGATGATGACGATAGTTATTACATGTATTTTGGAGGTCTTTGGGGAGGACAATTACAACGATGGAGAACTGGAAGTTTTAATTCAGAACAGCCAGAAAGCCCTACAGCTTTTATACCTGAGGAGAACGAATCAGCTTTATTACCTTTTGTTGCTAAGATGAGTGATGATTTATTAGAGTTTTCTGAACAACCAAAAGAAATTGAAATTGTGGATGAAAATGGTGATTTGTTATTATCTGGAGATACTGAGCGTCGCTTTTTTGAGGCAGCATGGATGCACAAACACAAGGGTAAATATTACTTTTCATATTCTACAGGCGATACTCATTTTATCTGTTATGCAATTGGTGATAATCCATATGGCCCATTTACATATAGTGGTCGCATTCTTAATCCTGTTGTCGGTTGGACATCTCATCATTCTGTTTGTAATATTGATGGGAAAGATTACTTATTTTATCATGATTCTTCTCTATCTAAAGGAGTTACTCATTTAAGATCTGTAAAAGTTTCTGAAATCACTTATAGACCAGATGGAACAATCGTTACATTAGAACCTTATAGAGAAAAATAAAATATGATCGTTTTTAAGTAGTACTCCATTGAACAAATTATTTGTTCTTTTGAATATTCTATATTTTTTTTAACCTCTAAAGGTTTCTTTTTCGGCCAAAAAATGCGATTCCAAAAAAATAAAAAATTGCTTCATTTTTTATAGTTTTTTACCAAAATATAACAGTCTTAGAATATGACTAAACTTAATTTTGATCACATCATATGTTTTTTCTAATTAGAGAAATTTGACTAAAATTATGTTTATAAAATCTGTTTTTAATATGCTGTTTTTTACAGTTATTTTTATGACTTGTTCTGAAAAAGAGAAAACTCTTCAAGAAGAAAATATTATTAATATTACGGAACCTAAAACACCCTTAAAAGACGCAACTAAAACTTTTTTTGTAGGAATGGCCGTTAGGGCCAATAGACTCGAAGATGGAAGTGAATATGATAAAATAATTAAAAGAGAATATGAGAGTATTACTGCAGAATATGAAATGAAAATGAATGTGATACTTCCTAGTAAAGGAAATTATAATTGGTCAAATGCAGATAAAATTGTTGATTATGCTATTGCAAATGGTTTAAATGTGCATGGCCATGCATTAATTTGGCATGAGTCTACACCAGAATGGTTAGAGAACTACTCGGGAACAGACGAAGAATTTGAACAAGAAATTAAAGAGTATATAACTAATGTACTTCAAAGATATAAGGGAAAAGTCACCTCTTGGGATGTAATTAACGAAGGTGTAAACAATAGTGGTGGAACATTAAGAAATACTGTTTTTAGACAGAGAATGGGTGATGATTATATGGCTAAATGTTTACAATTTGCAAGAGATGCA
>JAQWOW010000296.1 GCA_029245665.1 Polaribacter sp.
ATAGAAAGCTACAATTTGTAATTGGGCGACTTGTTATTTTGATCAATCTTTTTTTATTAGGATTATTGATTTATGTATCTCTAACTTTACCTGGAGAAATTTCGATTTCGGAGAAAGGTATTGGGATGTTCTTACCAATTATAGTGGTGTTGCTTGTTGTTTTGGCAAACAAAGCTATTAAAAAGGATGAAGATCTTGTGAAATCTGCAGATAGATTGCGATAGGCCTACTATTTAGTATATTTAGTGCGAAAAAAAA
The DNA here is from genome assembly GCA_029245665.1 of Polaribacter sp. Lineage (GTDB taxonomy): Bacteria > Bacteroidota > Bacteroidia > Flavobacteriales > Flavobacteriaceae > Polaribacter. Next base: position 259 of record JAQWOW010000296.1, read on the forward strand.
CCGAGAATTTATTTCTCGGTTTTTTATTTTTTTACAATCTAAAAAAAAAGGATGCATTAAAATTATGAAATTCAACTTTTAAAGGCTAGCTTTATAAAGCATTAAAAAACAATGTTTTAGAACTTTTACGTCTCAGGTTTATTTGCTTAAGTCACGGAAAACCGTGATAAAAAATTTCATCAAAAGTGGTATTGTATAACTTTAATATGCACTTTATATTTGTATGGTAAGAATGAAAAAGAAAATATTAATTCACGTAGCTGATGATCATAAAATATTAATTGAAGGAATCATAGCTGTAATTAATACGGATAGAAATATAAGTATTGAAGGATATTCTTTAACTGGGCAGGAAGTAATTGATTGGTTTAGTGAAAAAGGAAACATTGCAGATGTTTTGGTATTGGATATTACAATGCCTGTTATAGACGGTTTTCAGGTTTTAAAATATTTTCAAGAAAATAAAATTGAACAGAAAGTGATTGTATTGTCAAGTTATGATGACCTAAAAATTGTGCAAGAAGTTTTAAGTCTAGGCTGTAAAGGATATATTTCAAAGAACAATGCAGGTGAGCACATCATAAGGGCTATAAAAGCGGTAGCAAATGGAGAGCAATACTTTAGTTCAGATATTCAATCTATTATGGTAAAATCTTTTACAGGTCAAGATGTTGAGCAAGGGCTCATGCCAAATGATTTTTTAATTAACAGCCTAACAGAAAGAGAACTTGAAGTTCTAAAACTAATTACGAAGGAATATAGCTCGATAGAAATTGCTGATAAACTCTGTCTTAGTGTCAATACGATAGAGACTTATAGAGGAAGGTTATTAAAAAAAATAAATGTAAAAAATGCAGTAGGCCTTGCAATGTATGCAGTTCAAAATAACATAGTATAATTAATATTTCAAAAAACTTTTACTTTTTTAATCATCCCCTAAAAAAGTCTTAATAGTTATTTTAAATTAAACTATTTGTTGCATACATTCTAGGCTACTTTGCAAACATAAAAATTTAACACTTTTAATATTAATTTTTAAACCCCTATATCATGAAAAACTTTAATTTTTTATCTGTACTAGTATCTTTCACATTCATTTTTTATTCTTGTTCCACAAATGAAACTCATCTGCCTGAACAGGAATCTTTAGATTTATTAAAATCATACACCATTCAAAAAGATGTATCTGGTAAATACCTTGTAGATTTTATTTTAAATGATAATGTTGAAATTGACAATCTAAAAGATTTAAATACCAACATTAACGAAATTTATTTGTATGCCTCAAATAATGAGTCAAGTAGAAGAGTATCTCAAGACTTAACCTTTATAGATGGAAGTCAAATAAAAGTAGGTTTTGTTGATACGAATTCTGACCAAAAAGAGACCATTAGTATTGAAGATGACAATTCTTCGTTAAGTAGATCAGAATCAGATAAATTAAAAGAATTTAGTATTTCCAAGGATCTAAATGGCACTTCTTATATCTTAGATTATTCTCTAAATGATGGTGTTGTCGATGATCTTGTTTTTAATGAAGAAGAAGAGGAGTATGAAATACACTTAGATTACGGCAAATCATCTGAAACAAATTTTTCTAGAGTTTTAGAAAAACAAATTGGGCAACCCTTAAAGATTTGTTTTGTTAACAATAAATCTACTAATTCTAATAATTCTAGAGGTCTAGCAATAAAACCACCAAATAGGCCAGCAATTATAATTGATGATGATATAGATTATAATGATCATATGTATTAAATTTTGAATTTCATTAAAATACTATTATTTACCTTTTTATTTATGGGTAATATATGTTATGCGCATCCTGACACTAATTTAAAATTAGTGTCAGGATGCGTATTTGAAAAAAGTAAAGATTCAACCTTGAACAACTTGTTTAATAAGGCAGATAGTTTATTTAAAGTTAAAAAATTTACGACCTCTCTTAAATTTGCTCTAAAATTAATTGATGTCTCGAAGCAAGTTACTGATCTGCAGTTAGTATCAAATACAAATTATTTGATCGGTAAAATTTGGTATGCTTCAAGAGCTTATGAAAAAGCCATTGTTTATTTTCAAAAAAGTGTTGTGGGTCATAAAGCACTTAAAGAGAATAATTTTTCAAATGAACATTTAGAAAGACACCCAATAAACGATGATTTACACATTTTAAATGGGAATTTACAAATAGGGAATTCTTATCATAGGTTATTTGAAATTTTTTTAAATACTAAAGAAAAGGATAGTATAAAAAAAATATACCGAGAAAAGGCTCTTTTTTTTTACGATAAAATTTTACAATCCAATTCATTATCCAACGATGTTTCTTTACTAAAGTCAAAAGCGCATAATAATATTTCTGGAATTTTTATGCGAGATAGCGCTTATAAAAAAGCGGAGAAATATATATTAAAATCTCTAGAAATTAAAAAAAGACTGGGAGATCAATACTTATTGGCTTCTGGTTACAATGCATTGTCTAATATTTATTTTTTTGAGAGGGAATATGAAGCGTCAAAAAAAGCACTGTCACTTGGTTTGAAATCTATTGAAAATATTAAAGGTAGAAAAGCAGATGAAATTAGAGTAAGTTTATTTATGAACATGGCGTATTCTATGTACAAACTCAAAGACTATCTTGCTTATGACTATCAACATAAATCTTGGGAATTATATGATAGACTAAAAGATATAGATAACCAGCAAAAAATGGCAGATATATATGCAGATAGAAATTTTGATAGAGGATTACAAGAAGGAATATTTCAGCAAGAAATAAAAAGACAAAAAGCACAAAGAACTTTTTGGATTTCCGGTATTGGAGGTCTCATCGTAATTCTTTCTTTATTGTATGCATTAAATTATTATAAACTTCGTCAAAAGAATCTAAATCTTCAACTTTTTCAAACAAAATTGCTTCAAAATCAGAGTATAGAAAAGATAAAGTCAGAATCTCAAATTAGAATTCTAAATGCTACCATAGATGGAAAAGAAACCGAGAGAAAAAAAATTGCAGAAACTTTACACGATAGCGTAAGTGCTTTACTTTCTTCAGCCAATCTTCATTTACAAGCAGCCAAGCCAAAATTTAAGGGAAAAACACCTTTAGAAATTGATAAAACTCAAAAAATAATTATTGAAGCATCTGAAAAAGTTAGAGATTTATCTCATACTTTAGTTTCCTCTGTTTTATTAAAATTTGGATTGGATTTTTCCATTAAAGATATGGCTGATAAATATTCTAATTCACAAATTGAATTTAAAACCAATTTAGCAAATCTTAGAAGATATGATCAAGGCTTTGAAATTAAATTTTATAATATTATTCAAGAGTTTATTAACAATATTTTAAAGCATAGTAAAGCAGAACGGGCAACAATTAATTTAAATGAAGTTCAGGGCAAACTGTCTTTAAAAATTACAGACAACGGGATTGGCTTTGATAAAACAAAAACAACTGTTAAAGAGGGCTTAGGTTTAAATCAAATTGATGCTAGAATACAAATAATGAAAGGAGAGTTTACTATTGATTCCTCTGTAAATATTGGAACGACTATAAAGGTGATTTTACCAATTTTAGAAAAAAAGAAAATCAATCTCGTTGGGAAAGTTCAATAACTTCCATGTTTTTTATACCTCCATTGTCTAAACGAAAACGCAACATTGTTCTCACTTTATGAAATCCGTGGTTTCCTGCTGCTCCAGGATTTAAGTGTAACAAGTTTAGTTTTTTGTCATATTGTACTTTTAGAATATGTGAATGTCCAGAAATAAAAATTTTTGGAGGATTTATCCTTATTTCATCTCGAATTCTTTGATTATATTTATTTGGATAACCGCCAATATGAGTCATCCAAACAGACACCTTTTCAAGTTCAAACTTTGTGTCTAAAGGAAATTCTGTCCTTGCTTCTGCTCCGTCAATATTCCCATAAACTGCTCGTAAAGGCTTTATTTTTTGTAGTTTATCTGTAACTTCTAAGTTGCCGATATCTCCTGCATGCCAAACTTCATCTGCTTGTTTTACAAACTTTAAAATTTGCTCATCAAGATAGCTATGAGTGTCAGATAATAATAGTATTTTTTTCATCAAAAAAAGGAATAAGAAAACTTTAACGTCTCTTAGATCTTCAAATGTAATCATAACAAAATAATTTGCGTAATTTTGAACTCTTCAAAAACAATATTTCTTGAGATATTTTATAGAACTTTCTTACAACGGAAAAAAGTATCACGGTTGGCAAATTCAACCAGATGTCATCTCTATTCAAGAAAAATTAAATTTTACTGTTAGTACCGTTTTACAAGAAAAAATAGAAGTCGTTGGTGCAGGAAGAACAGATACTGGTGTTCATGCAGCTCAAATGTTTGCTCATTTCGATACAAAAAATGAATTAAAAGGAGATATTACGTATAAGTTAAATTCTCTTTTACCACATGATATTATTGTGCATGAGGTATTTTCAGTAGATACAGAAAAGCATGCTCGATTTAATGCAATTAGCAGAAGCTATGAGTATAGAATATGGCTGGGTAGAAATCCCTTTTTATTAGATTTCTCATGGCAACTTCATTCTCAGAATTTAAATGTAGATTTAATGAATGCTGCTGCAAAATTATTATTAGAATATACAGATTTTCAAACTTTTTCTAAAGTAAAGACAGATGTTCATACATATAATTGTGATATAACCGAAGCTATTTGGAAGCAAAATGGGAAGGAACTTGTTTTTCATATAACAGCAAATCGCTTTTTAAGAAATATGGTTAGAGCAATCGTAGGAACTCTAGTAGATGTTGGTTTGGGGAAAATTACTAAAGACGATTTTAGGAAAATTATAGAGAGTAAAAACAGAAGTAATGCAGGATTGTCAGTG
>JAQWOW010000009.1 GCA_029245665.1 Polaribacter sp.
TCAATTAAATTTTCATTTGCTTCAAAATTTATTTCAGAAAAGTCTAATGAATTTACTTTTTTTATAATTCCATGATCATGAGGAGGTACAATTTGTCCGCCATCTGACCAATATACTTTGTATCCATTGTATTCTGGTGGATTGTGAGAAGCCGTTAAAACAATCCCTGCATCACAATTTAAGTGTCGAACAGCAAAAGATAATTCTGGAGTTGCCCGCAGATCTTCAAATAAAAAAACTTTTATGTTGTTGGCGGACAAGACATCAGCAACAATTTTCGCAAACTTTTTACTATTATGCCTACAATCGTAAGCAATGACAACACTGTTTTGATCTTTTTTTATATTTTCTATTAGGTAATTAGACAGGCCTTGAGTTGCTCGACCTAAAGTGTATTTGTTTATTCTGTTGGTTCCAGCGCCCATGACACCTCGCATTCCTCCAGTACCAAATTCCATGTCTTTGTAGAATCTGTCTGTTAAATCATTTGAATCGTTTGTGATTAATTCGTTTATCTCTTTTTGAGTCTCAGCATCAAAGGTTGACGTTAGCCATTGCTTCGCTTTGTCTAAAATTTCAGTCATAAAAATTAAAAATAGTCTTGTTTAATAGGTTTGCAAATATACTATTTAGAAATTGAGTTTTTCTTTAATCGTATAGTGTTTTTCGTTAGTTTTTGTTTTTATTATGAGTTCACCAATAAAACCCGCTAAAAATAATAAAGTTCCCAAAATCATAGACGTCAACGCTATGTAAAACCAAGGATTGTTGGTAACTAAGATTGTTTTGATATTATTAAAAACTTTGAAAAGTTTAAATGCACCAATGTAAATTGCAGAAAAGGTTCCAAATAGAAACATAAAGGAACCCCAAAGGCCAAAAAAGTGCATGGGCCTTTTGCCAAATTTTGATAAAAATGAGATGGTAATCAAGTCTAAAAAGCCATTTATAAATCGGTCCATACCAAATTTTGTTTCTCCGTATTTCCTTGCTTGGTGTTGCACAACTTTCTCACCGATTTTTGTAAAACCCTGATTTTTTGCCAAAACAGGAATGTATCTGTGCATTTCTCCACTAACTTTTACGGCTTTTATGACTTCATTTTTGTAAGCTTTTAGTCCGCAATTAAAATCATGTAATTTTAAACCTGAAGTTTTTCGAGCAACTGCATTAAATAATTTAGAGGGTATGTTTTTTGTAATAATGTTATCGAAACGTTTCTTTTTCCAACCAGAAATTAAATCGAAATTTTGAGTCACAATTAAATCATATAATTCAGGGATTTCTTCTGGGTTGTCTTGTAGGTCTGCATCCATGGTAATGACAACATTACCCTTGGCTATTTCAAAACCAGCATCCAATGCTTGAGATTTTCCGTAATTTTTTTGAAAACGAATTCCTTTTACAGTGGGGTTTTCTTGAGTTAGCTTTTCGATCACATCCCAGGATGTGTCCGTACTTCCATCATCAATAAAAATAATTTCATATAAATAACGATTGGATTGCATCACTTTTGCAATCCAATCGTATAATTCTTGTAAAGATTCTTGTTCGTCAAGAAGAGGTATGACTACCGAAATATCCATAGTTTTTATGTATAACCTGTTTAGTTTTACATTTGTTTGATTGGTTAAGTTTGGTTAAAAGTAAAAAAAAACGCTATGTCTAGTATTGCTCTTCTTCAGATTTCTTCATAATTGCAGCTCCGATTGCAGAAACGACAAACCCTCCAATAGCATACATGATTATTCCCATTGCGGCAACAATACCAGGAGATTGAAACTTTTCACTCATTTCATTAGCTACTTCAATTTGCTCCTCTGTCATCCCTTGATCTAAAAAGGCCTGGTTTTGAATTTCCATCATCTGGCTCATAAAATCTGGCTCTATAAAGTTCATGAAAATATAGCTATAGATTACATTAATTAAGCCGGCCAAAATTGCAATTCCAACTCCAATTTTAACCCCTTTTCCCCATGAAAGAAGACCATCATTTGCTTCTTTATATTTTTTAATTCCAAAAACTATTATACCAACAAATAACAATCCAGTTACAACAGAACTAGACCAGTGGGGTTCTAGATGATTCCCAGTAGCATACATTACTAAACTAAATAGAACCATTGCTACTCCTAAGATTACACCATTATTTACTGTAAAACTTTTACTACTCAATTTATTTTCCATCTGTAAATTTTAAATTTTAATTTGAACAAATATATTCATTTCATTTTCATTTAATTAAATATAATGAATAAAAACAATATTTTGGTATTTAGATTGTTTAATTTGTTTCAAAAAATAACTCTTTTTTTAATTGTTAAAATAAAAATAGATTGTAAATTTGCACTGGCAAGTCCTACACAACTAGCTCCCTTTGAATCCTCCAGGGCGGGAACGCAGCAAAGGTATTAGGTTGTAGCAGTGTGATGTAGGTAGCTTGCCATTTTTTGTCCACTAGACTTAAATTTTTCTTTTAGTTTAGTTTCCTTCGTTTTCTTTTTAGATATTTGTTTAAATATTTCATGTATGCCTAAAGTTGTTTTAATTACTGGTGCCTCCTCCGGAATAGGGAAAGCCATTGCTACTTTTTTGGTTCAAAAAGGATGTAAAGTTTATGGTACTAGTAGAAACCCAAAACATACAGCTGAATTTTCGTTTGAACTCATTGCTTTAGATGTTTTAAAAATTGATACGATTGTTTCTGCAGTAGCATTTGTTATTAAAAAAGAAGGAAGGTTAGATGTTTTGGTAAACAATGCAGGAATGGGTATTACGGGTCCCATTGAGGATACACCCACTGATGAAATGCGCGCCGTTTTTAATACTAATTTTTTTGGTGCAATTGACGTTATGAAAGAGGTTTTACCTCAAATGCGCAAACAAAATTCAGGAACAATTATAAATGTCACTTCCATTGCTGGTTATATGGGTTTACCATACAGAGGGGTGTATTCTGCTACTAAAGGAGCTTTAGAAATTATAACTGAGGCTACAAGTATGGAGGTTAAAAGCTTTAATATCAATCTTGTTAATATTGCTCCTGGAGATTTTACGACCAATATAGCTGAAGGAAGGTATCATACACCTGTATTTGAAAATTCTGCCTATAAAAACAACTACCAAGCGAATTTAGATTTGATGAATTCCCATGTAGATGATGGAATGGATCCGTTAGAAATGGCAAAAGCTGTTTTTAAAATTATACAAACAAAAAAACCAAAAATCCATTATAAAGTTGGTGGTTTTATGGAGAAATTTTCTATCGTTTTAAAACGAATTTTACCAGACAGATTGTATGAAAAACTATTGATGCAGCATTACAAATTATAGTTGTTTTTTGTTTATAACTGGTATAAAAATATTTTTTAGAACGCTCTTAAAATAGTAGCCGAGTTCTTATCTTTGCATTAGGGATTGAAGCATTTGTTTGAGCTCTTTTGAAAAGAATGAACAGAAAGCGAGTGCGCAAAGCCCGACTTGGTTCTGATTGCTTTCAGAATAAAGTAATGCCTAAAAATATAATATTGACAACTAAATAAGTACAAATGAAATTTTTTATAGACACAGCAAATTTAGAGCAAATTAAAGAAGCGCAGGCCTTAGGTATTTTAGATGGTGTTACTACAAACCCGTCTTTGATGGCTAAAGAAGGAATTACTGGTGAAGCAAACATTATCAACCACTACAAAGAAATTTGCGAATTGGTTGAAGGAGATGTTTCTGCAGAGGTAATTGCTACAGATTTTGATGGAATGGTTAAAGAAGGTGAAGCGCTAGCGTCTTTAAACCCTCAAATTGTGGTAAAATTACCAATGATAAAAGAGGGAGTAAAAGCCTGTAAGTATTTTTCCTCTAAAGGAATTAAAACGAACGTAACATTAGTTTTTTCTGCAGGACAAGCATTGTTAGCAGCAAAAGCAGGTGCAACCTATGTGTCTCCATTTATCGGACGTTTGGATGATATTTCTACAGATGGTTTAAATTTGATCTCTGAAATTCGTTTAATTTATGATAATTATGGTTTTGAAACTCAGATTTTAGCGGCTTCTGTGCGACATACTATGCACATTATTGATTGTGCAAAATTAGGCTCTGATGTAATGACAGGTCCTATAAGTGCCATTGAAGGTTTGCTAAGACACCCGCTAACAGATAGCGGATTGGCGAAGTTTTTAGAAGACTATAAAAAAGGAAATTAACCAACTTGGTTGGTTTTTGTATAAAATGTCATTTCAGGATTTAATTTTGGAATGACATTTTTAAGAGTAATAAATGTATCCAAAGAAAGAACTTGCACAAATCCTTATTTCAGCTTGTCATCAATTTAAAATTGAGACGGTTGTGATTTCTCCTGGTTCACGAAATGCTCCACTTACCATCGGTTTTTCGAATCATTCAGACATAGAGACCTTTAGTATTGTAGATGAACGTTCTGCTGCTTTTTTTGCTCTAGGAATTGCACAACAAACTCAAAAACCTGTTGCAATTTTATGCACTTCTGGTTCTGCTTTGTTAAATTACTATCCTGCAATTGCAGAGGCATTTTATAGTAATATTCCATTGGTTGTTATTTCTGCAGACCGACCTAAACATTTGATAGATATTGGAGACGGACAAACTATTCGTCAAGAAAACGTTTTTGAAAATCATATTTTATTTTCAGCAAATTTAATTGAGAACCAAAGCTTTAAAACTCGCAATTCACAATTGATTGGTGAAGCATTACAAATTGCAACATCAAATCAAGGTCCGGTTCATATAAATATTCCATTTGATGAACCTTTATACGAAACGGTTTCTGTTTTAAAAGATTTTCATTTTCCTAGAATATCTATGAGCTCTCTAGATAATTCGCATGTAGATTATTCCTTTTTTGCCTCTATTTGGAATACAGCAAAGAAGAAAATTATTTTGGTTGGTGTTCATTATCCAAATAAAAAAATAAACGAACTTATTCATTTTTATGCGAACGATACTTCTGTTTTAATTCTTACAGAAACGACTTCGAACTTACATCATAAAAATGTAGTAGACTCCATTGATCAGCTTATTTTTTCTTTAGATGAACGTCAATTTAAAGAGCTTCAGCCTGAGGTTTTAATTACGTTTGGTGGAATGATTATTTCTAAAAAAATTAAACAATTTTTACGTTTATATCAGCCCAAACATCATTGGGATATAGATGAGAAAAAAGCAACAAACACTTTTTTTTCCTTAACAGAATTTATTCAACAAAAGCCTTCGGACTTTTTTTTAGCATTTAACAATAGTACTCAAAAAGTAACGAGTGATTATCAGAAAAAATGGCTTTCATTTAGAGATGAAAAAAGAGTAAAACACCAACAATATTTAGATCAAATTGGGCATTCAGATTTTAAAGCTTTCGAGCTAATTTTAAAAAGCATTCCAGAAGATTCTCAACTTCAAATAAGCAATAGCTCTATTATTAGATACGCCCAGCTATTTTCTATTAAAGATTCTGTAGAAGTTTTTTGCAATAGAGGTACAAGTGGTATCGATGGGAGTACAAGTACTGCAATTGGAGCGGCATTTGCAAGTTTAAAACAAACTGTTTTTATTACTGGTGACCTGAGTTTTTTCTATGATAGTAATGGATTGTGGAATGACCATATACCTGCTAATTTTAGGATTGTTTTAATAAATAATTCTGGCGGTGGAATTTTTAAAATTATCCCGGGTCCATCTACTACAAATGCAACTAAATATTTTGAAACACCTCATTGTTTAACAGCAGAGCATTTATCTAAAATGCATGGTTTCGAGTATCATAAAGCATTTTCAACTGATACAGTAAATGAACAAATTAAAGATTTTTATGAAGTTTCAGAAAAACCAAAAATCTTAGAAATTTTTACGCCAAGTGGGGATAATAATTTGATTTTAAAAACCTATTTTAACTATATACAATAATGGATTTACAAGAGGGAGATAAAGTGCAGTTAATCATTGAAACTGAAACAGGTTTAGGGTATACCGTTTTAATAAATGAAGAATATGATGGGTTGCTTTTTAGGAGCGAAGTTTTTCAGGAGTTAGAAGAAAACATGGAAGTAACCGGTTATATCAAAAATATTCGCGAAGATGGAAAAATAGATGTTTCTCTGAGGCCACAAGGATTTAGAAATGTCATTGATTCTGATGTAAATAAAATCCTTTCTAAACTAAAAGATAGTAGAGAAGGATTTCTTTTAATTACAGATAAAAGTTCTCCAGATGCTATTCGTTTTCATATGAAAATGAGTAAGAAAGCATTTAAAAAAGCAGTTGGTAATCTATATAAACAGAAGCTTATTATGATCAAAGAAGATAGAATTGAATTGGTGAAATAGGATTTTTTTAAGCTTTTTTTGTGATTGTTGATAGCAATATTATTGACCACTTAATCTTAAAATATTTTCATAAAAAGCATCTGAATTTGGATCAGAAGGATCTATTTTTCCATATCCAACTTTGTAAAATCTTAAGGCTTTTTTAATATTGTTTCTATTTTCATAGTATCTACCAATATAATATTCGCCTAGAGGTGAGCTAGGAAATAAATTCAAAATCATTTTACCAAATTCACGTAAATAATCACCATTTTCTTTTTCAATAATTATATTTTCGATCGCATAAATATCTTTTTCTCTAATCCCTAAATTACTTCCAAATAAGAATTCGATTTCTAAATATTTGTTTTCTAAGTATGCTATAGCATCTCTGGGAGTAGAATTTTTTATGTTTTTTTCAAATTCGTCTTTTGAAATTGAAGAATAAATTTCAAAAATCTTACTGATTGCCCTTGGTATTGCCTCGCTCACTGCAGAGATACTGCTAGGGGTTTTTATATGGTCATTTATAATGTTAAAATTATTCAATCCTAGAGATGAAATCTCTATTTGTAATTCTCGAATTTTAGCTTGTTTTTTTAATGAAAATGAAGTTGAATTGTTGGTGTATAGATAAAAAGTATTGTCTTCTTTTAAAAATTTTTTAAGATTATATGATTCAAATTCTCGATAAACAAAATCAGAAAAAGTAGGATTTATACAGACATATGAGTTTATATAAGGTTCTGGTTCTTTTAAGTAATGACTGATTATATTTGCGGAAGTTCCCTCACCAATCAGAGAAATAAAGGGAGAGGTTCTAAAATTACTTTCCACATAAAAAATAACTTCATCTCTCACAAATTGATAAAATTCAATACTTCTTCTATTCAATTTACCATTATCTATATTAAAATAGGTATCTTCTTTTTTTGTTTTTTCCATAGAAATTCCCACAACAATTTGCTTAGGAGCTTTGTCTTTTAATGCAAATAAAACAGAATTGCCCACATAGGTATCGAACAGGTACTCTGCATCAAAAACTACGGCTAATGGGTAGTTTTTTAGACTATCTTTTTCATATCCCTTTGGTAAATAAATTTTTAAATTTCGAGAAGTCTCTAGGATGTCTGATATTATTGTTTTTTCAATTACTTTTTGTGAAAACCCGCTAAAGCAAAAAAGAATAAATATTAGTGAGAATGATTTCTTTATCATAAATTTGAATCTTTATTTTTGTGACCATTTATTTTGTTCTTCTAAAAAGAACGTCCAAAATACAAAATTATGATACAACCTGAGTGGAAAATTGTTAAAGAGTACGAAGATATTACATACAAAAAATGTAATGGAGTTGCTAGAATTGCATTTAATAGGCCAAATGTTAGAAATGCCTTTAGACCAAAAACAACCAAAGAATTATACGATGCTTTTTATGATGCTAGTGAAGATGTAAACATCGGTGTAGTCTTACTTTCTGCAGAAGGACCAAGTACAAAAGATGGCGTTTATTCTTTCTGTTCTGGAGGAGATCAAAAAGCACGAGGACATCAAGGTTATGTTGGGGATGATGGATATCACAGACTTAATATTTTAGAAGTTCAGCGTTTGATTCGATTTATGCCAAAGGCAGTAATAGCTGTGGTTCCAGGTTGGGCAGTTGGGGGAGGCCATAGTTTACATGTAGTCTGTGATTTAACATTGGCAAGTAAAGAACATGCAATTTTTAAACAAACAGATGCAGATGTAACTTCATTTGATGGTGGGTATGGGTCTGCTTATTTGGCAAAAATGGTAGGACAGAAAAAAGCAAGAGAGATTTTCTTTTTAGGAAGAAACTATTCTGCTCAAGATGCCTACGATATGGGAATGGTGAATGCTGTAATCCCTCATGAGGAGTTAGAAAGTACTGCTTTTGAATGGGCTCAAGAAATACTTGAGAAAAGTCCGACTTCCATAAAAATGTTAAAATTTGCAATGAATTTAACGGATGATGGTATGGTTGGTCAGCAGGTTTTTGCGGGTGAAGCAACCAGACTTGCATATATGACAGACGAAGCAAAAGAAGGAAGAGATGCTTTTTTAGAGAAGAGAAAACCGAATTTTCCGAAAAAATGGATACCATAGATTTCTCTAATTAGTCCCTAAATTCAGCGGATCATTTGAATAGATTTTTTAAAAATCGATAAATCATTTTAAGAATAGCAGTGAATTTTTTTAATTTATAAAACGTTTAAAAAAAATGAAATCACAAGTAGTAACTTTTTTAATAAAATGCCCAGATCAAAAAGGGTTGGTTGCAAAAATAACCAATTTTTTTTATGAAAAAGGATTTAATATTTTGAGTTGTCAGCAGTATGTAAATTCAATTGAAGACACTTATTTTATGAGGGTTCGTTTGAATGCAGATGGAACCAATATTTCTAAGAACGAATTAGAAAATAGTTTTTTAGAATTGGCAGATCCATTACAATTTAGTTGGTCTGTACATTATGGAGAAAAAAAACAAAATGTGGCTATTTTGGTTTCGCATACGAGTCACAATTTATACGATTTGTTAGAGCGTTCTAAAGAAGGTCGTTTGGATTGTAATGTGAAGATGATTATCAGTAACCACAACAAATTAAGACATATTGCAGAAATGTTTGATATTCCTTTTTATTACCTTCCGATCTCTGAGGGAACTAAAGAGGAGCAAGAGGGACAAATTATTAAATTATTAGATTCTAATACCATAGATTTGGTAATTATGGCAAGATATATGCAGATTTTATCTTCTCATTTTATCAATCATTATCCAGAAAAAATCATCAATATTCACCATTCATTTTTACCAGCTTTTCAAGGAGCAAATCCATACAAGAAAGCATATGAAAGAGGTGTAAAATTAATAGGCGCAACAGCCCATTATGCTACGGAAGATTTAGATGAAGGTCCTATTATTGAGCAAGATGTAAAGCCTGTAAGTCACGAAAGTACTCCAACAACATTAAAGAGAATTGGTGCAGATATTGAAAAGCTAGTTTTAGCAAGAGCCGTAAAAAATCATTTAAATCATCAAATTATAGTTTCTGGAAACAGGGCCATTGTTTTTCCAGAAGCGGGTGAGTAGATATTTTAGTACTTTTTAGGAAGTATTATTCAGTTTGGAGTATGTTATCTTAGCTTTTAATTTTTGAAGCATTCAAATTTTAAATACATAATGAAAATAATTTGTATTGGGCGCAACTACGCAAAACACATCGAAGAACTTGAGAATGAAAGACCAGAAAATCCAGTTGTATTTTTAAAGCCAGATTCTTCTATTTTACCAAAAAAGAACCCTTTTTTTATTCCTCCTTTTTCTGATGATATTCATTATGAAGTTGAAATTTTAGTAAAGATTAACAAAGTAGGTAAGCATATAGACAAAAATTTTTCCCACAAATATTATGATGAAATCGGATTGGGAATTGATTTCACAGCACGTGATATTCAAGCAAAATGCAAAGAAAGTGGCTTGCCATGGGAAAAAGCAAAAGCGTTTGATGGAAGTGCAGTTGTTGGTGAGTTTTATCCGAAAGAAGAATTTGATTTAGCTAATTTGAAATTTCAATTATATCAAAATGATGCTATTGTTCAAGAAGGAAATACAGACGCTATGTTGTGGAATATAGATGAATTAATTTCTTATGTATCTCAATATTTTACCTTAAAAAAAGGAGATATAATCTTTACGGGAACTCCAGCAGGTGTGGGTAAAGTTTTTGAGAATGATGTTTTAAAAGGAATGATAGAAGGAAAAGAGGCTTTTACCATTCGGGTGAAGTAATTTATGATAAGTTTGCAGGGTTAAATATTCTATTTAGATTGACTCAATAGCCAATCATAAATATCTTGTCCAGCATAAACTCTTCTCCAAGTTTCTATATGATCTGTATCTTCATGAATAGTAAGTCTAACTTTATGATGACCAAACTCTTTTAATTTATTAATTCCACTGTAAAAATATTCAGATGGGACTGCTTTGTCCTTTCCGCCGGCAATATTCCAAATAGGTATTTTTTTTTCTGCAATAGATTTTATTAAATTTGGAAATGCAAATCCTACTATTGGGTTTATCGCTGCAAATTTATTTGGATATTTACTAGCTGTATGCCAAGTCCCATATCCACCAAAACTCAGACCGGTTAAATAAACTCTTTTATCATCAGCCTTGTAGTTTTTTAAGGTACTATCAATCATACTTATCAAATCTTCTTGTACGTTATTCCAGCCATATTTATTTATAAAATTTATTCTAGCTTCTGGTATTGTATCATTCATAATACGATTCAATTTTTCATAAGTAAACCTAGGTTTAGGTCGATTAGGAGTTCCAGTTTTTAATCGTTTCGGAATAGATTCTGTAGTTCTATTTGTGATATAATCAATTCCTTGCTTGTCCAAATCAAACATATGTAGTTGTGGAGCAATAATAATAAAAGGCAAGTCTCTTTTTTGAACCCAAGATTCATATAATGGTCCGTGAATTTGTATGTATTCTAATTCACTTTTACCATTTCCACGTTCTCCATTTCCATGAAGAAACATTAAAATAGGCCAATTTTTGTCTGATTCTTTATATCCTTTCGGCAGGTATAAAAAATATTCTCGATCTGAATTGTCTAGAAAACTTGTATAGGGAATACGTACCAATTGTTCTTCTGATTTTTTTATATTAATTGAAGAGCAAGAAGAGATAATGACGGATATAATTAACAGGAAACTATAGGAGACTTTCATTGATTTGATATTTATCTTCAAATTTAATTTAAATATTAATACTTGTTCCTATTTTTGTATCATAATCACACATCATGAATGCAGAAATTATAACAATCGGAGACGAAATTTTGATAGGTCAAATTGTAGACACCAATTCTCAATGGATTGGAAAACAATTGAATAAAATAGGTGTTTCAGTATATCAAATAACTTCCATTCAAGATGACAAACAGCACATTCTAAATGCCTTAAAAGAAGCACAAGATAGAGTTGGTATTGTAATACTTACAGGAGGATTAGGACCCACAAAAGATGACATTACTAAAAAAACAATTGCAGAATTCTTTCATGATACTGAGCATATAGAGTATCCACAAGTAGTTACTCATATTCAAGGATTGTTTAAAAAAATAAATCATCCATTTAAAGAAATTCAACGAACACAGGCCAAATTACCATCAAAAGCCACTTTGTTAATGAATAATTTTGGAACCGCACCAGGAATGTGGTTTTATGAAAATAAGACTGTTTTTGTCTCTCTTCCGGGAGTTCCATATGAAATGAAAGGGTTGGTGTCAAATGAAGTTTTACCAAGAATACAGAAGCAATTTAAGCTTCCATTTATCATTCATAAGACAATTATGACTTATGGGCAAGGAGAGAGCACTATTGCAGAAAGAATCGAAGATTTTGAAAATAAGCTTCCGGCATTTATTAAGTTAGCCTATTTGCCTTCTTTTGGTAGAGTGCGTTTGCGATTATCCGCTAAAGGCGATAACAAAAAAGTTTTAGAAAAAGAATTAGATGAAAAAGTGAATGAGCTGTATCAATTAATTCCCGAAATAATTACAGGTTTAGATGATGATGCCTCTTTAGAAAAAAGAGTAGGTGACTTGCTTAAAATGCGCAATAAGACAATAGCTACTGCAGAAAGTTTAACCGGAGGTAAAATTGCATCAACTTTGGTCTCTATTGCAGGAGCATCAGCATACTTTAAAGGAAGTTTTATAACCTATTGTGCAGAAACTAAAATTAATTTATTGGATGTTTCTCAAGAAACTATCAAAAAACATACTGTAGTTAGTAAAGAAGTAGCTTTAGAGATGGCAAGAGGAGCCAAGCAAAAACTTCAGACAAATTATGCAATTGCAGTAACAGGTAATGCAGGGCCAACCTCAGACAATAATGATAAGAGTTTAGGACTCGTTTACATTGCTTTTATCTCCGATGAGAAAGAGTGTGTTCAAGAATTTAATTTTGGTCAGCCAAGAGAAAAAGTAATCAATAGAACAGTCAGTAAATCACTTGAGATTTTACAAAAAGAAATTCTTTAAAAATTTGTGAAATTGTTTTGTTCAGGATTAGATTTATTTGTAGATTTGCACCTCGTTTAGAGATAACACTATAAATACTGTCGAAAAAATGTCTAGAGTTTGTGAATAAACAGGGAAAAAAGCAATGGTTGGGAACAACGTTTCTCACGCTTTAAATAGAACTAAGAGAAAGTTTGACGCTAACCTAATGACAAAGCGTTTTTATATCCCAGAAGAAGATAAATGGATTACCTTAAAAATATCTGCTTCTGCATTAAAAAATATTAACAGGAAAGGAATTTCTGCAGTTATAAAAGAAGCGAGAGCTAACGGAATTTTAACTAAATAAGCTCAAGCGATTTAAATTTTATACAAATGGCAAAAAAAGGAAATAGAGTTCAAGTAATCTTAGAATGTACAGAGCACAAAGCTTCAGGAGAAAGAGGTACTTCTAGATATATTACAACCAAGAACAAGAAGAATACTCCAGATAGATTGGAAATTAAAAAATTCAACTCTATCTTAAAGAAAATGACTGTTCACAAAGAAATTAAATAATTAAAATATCTAGAACTCAGAACAGAGCATATAGATTTAAAATTTAGACAATGGCAAAAAAATCAGTAGCATCGTTACAGACAGGAGCAAAAAGATTAACCAAAGCTATCAAAATGGTAAAGTCTCCAAAATCAGGAGCTTACACTTTTGTAGAATCAATCATGGATCCTTCAAAAGTAAACGACTTTTTAGCAAAAAAGTAATTTTTACTTCATAAAAATATACAAAGCTACTTTCTATTTAGAGAGTAGCTTTTTTTATGAATTAGAATTGTGTATTTTTGGGCGTTACTTTATCTTGAGGGTATTCAAGATCAAGTCGCGCTTTCAGAAGTCGCTCTTTTTAAGGAGCTCCAACAAAACTTCAATCGCTAACGTAATCGATATTTAAGTGTTGGTTTGTTAAATTAAACAAGTAGTAGTTTTTTTAATAAATTAATAAAGATCATAAATTATAAAAATGAGTTTTTTTAAAAAAATATTCTCGAAAGAAAAGAAGGAAACTTTAGACAAAGGATTGGAGAAGTCTAAAGCAAGTTTTTTTGGTAAATTAACAAAAGTAGTAGCGGGAAAATCTAAAGTAGATGAAGATGTTTTAGACGATCTAGAAGAGGTTTTGATTGCTTCAGATGTTGGTGTAGACACCACTCTTAAAATTATTAATAGGATAGAGGTTAGAGTTGCTCAAGACAAATATGTTGGTACTGATGAACTAAATAAAATTCTTCGCGAAGAAATTGCAGGTTTGTTATCTGAAACAAATCTTGGTGATGAAACAGAATTTACAATACCAAAAAATAAAAGTCCTTTTGTAATTATGGTTGTTGGCGTCAACGGTGTTGGCAAAACAACAACAATAGGGAAGTTAGCAAGTCAGTTTAAGAAACAAGGTTTAAAAGTTGTTTTAGGAGCTGCAGATACTTTTAGAGCTGCCGCAATAGATCAATTAAAAGTTTGGGCTAGTAAAACAGATGTGCCAATTGTACATCAAGAAATGGGTTCCGATCCAGCTTCAGTTGCTTTCGATACCTTAAAATCAGCAGTTACTCAAAATGCGGATGTTGTTATTATCGATACTGCCGGTAGGTTGCATAATAAGGTAAACTTAATGAATGAGTTGACTAAAATTAAACGTGTAATGCAAAAAGTAGTCGCAGATGCTCCACACGACGTTTTATTAGTTTTAGATGGTTCTACTGGTCAAAATGCATTTGAGCAAGCAAAACAGTTTACAAAAGCAACAGAGGTTACCTCTTTAGCTGTTACAAAGTTAGATGGTACCGCAAAAGGTGGGGTTGTAATTGGCATCTCAGATCAATTTCAGATTCCTGTTAAATATATTGGTGTAGGAGAGGGAATCGATGATTTGCAGGTCTTCAACAAACACGAATTTGTAGATTCTTTTTTTAAGTAAAATAATATTCTTATAATTTAAAGCTCCTCCTAAGAGACTTGTTTCTAATTTTCAATTGAAAACAAGGTAAGCAATTAATAACAAGAAATAGATGGTTAGATAGAAGCGGTAAAAGTTTCTAAGTTTTTTATAACTAATATTTTTAGGATAAATATTTCCAATAAGACCTATAATTTCTTTCCAGAATAAAGGCTTGATATTGATGAGCCAGCTATCAGTTTGATAAACTATTTTTCTAAATTTACTTCTGTAATAACTTAGCGGTATACCCCAAATAAAGAAAAGTAAAAACCAAAAATTTTTAGTAAGAAAGTCCATTGTCATTTATTTTTTTGGAAACCAAGGGATAAAAGAGCTTGTTTTTTGAATGTATTCTTTGTACTGGGGTTTTGTTTCTTTTAAGGTCTTTTCTAGCAAACTTACTCCAGATATTTTGAGAATTAATAAGGTCATTATAACAGCACCTATTGCCTGCCAATAACTACCCGCAGCAATGCTAAAAATGCCATATGCCCACCAAACTGCAGAGTCGCCAAAATAATTTGGATGTCGGGTATATTTCCAAAGGCCTGTATGTAAGATTTTTCCTTTGTTTTTGGAATCCCTTTTAAAATTCGACAATTGAAAATCACCAACGGTTTCAAAGGTAAACCCAATAAGCCATATTATAATTCCCAGGTAATCAAGTATTTGTAGGTTTCCATTACTATTGTTATAATTTATTCCTAGAAGCGGTAAAGAAATAATCATAATTAAGATTCCTTGTAATAAAAAAGTTTGAAAATAGCTAAACCACCAATACCGTTTAGGGCCATAATTTTGTCGAAATTCTTGATATCTGAAATCTTCACCTTTGCCAATATTTCTTATTGCTAGATAAATGG
>JAQWOW010000032.1 GCA_029245665.1 Polaribacter sp.
TGTTGGGTAAAACAAAAAAATGGAGAAATTTTAAAGCTATTTTTAGTCTGGTGGTAAAACATTTTATTATTTTTAGAATTACACCTTCAAAACTAAAAAATTAGAGTCTTTGTAATAATGTATTTACTTCATTTTTATCCTTTACGCTATGCAAACTCCAATGCAAATCATATGAAATACTTTCTCCAATTTTCAAGGTTTTTTCAGGGCTCAAACACTCTAATTCTGTAAACAAATTATTTCCAAAAATAGTGACTGATGTTCCGTTGTCTGGGTAGGACTCTTTCTGTTCAGTATCAAAATTAAACGTTTCGACAAACACCTGTTTTTCTAAAAAACCTGCAACCCATTTTTTCGCGTCTGAACCTACTTTTTGAGGCAGGTTCTCTGAAGATTTTAACTCTAAAAAAGAGGGGGTTGTATTTATATTAATGGAAGCATTGTTTTTTGCATCTGGCCATTCAGGAATCAAAAAACCATTTTTAAAAATACTGTTTTCTTGCATTGACAAATAACTTGTATTCGGTGTTTTAATTTTTGACAAACTCCATATTGTTAGGGGGATTTTTTCTATTTTCTGATTTTGTGCAGCTACTTTTTTTATCAATTCTTGTTCAATTTTAACCCCGGTTCCCTTTTCAGAAATTGTAATGGTTCTTTTTATTTGTATCCCCAATAACTTACTGATAGGACTTTCTAAAATAACTCCGTTTTTTAAACTAGAAACTTTATAAGAACTAGCATTGATAAAAGGATCTGGAACATGTCTACTTCCTGTCAAAAGATGGAAATACTCCTCAGAACAGGGTAGAACTCTGTTGCCCCCGACATCTGGAGCTAAAATTTTAGCCTCTTTTTTAAAATATTCTCCATTAGAAAATACAATACCTTCTAGTTCT
The DNA here is from genome assembly GCA_029245665.1 of Polaribacter sp. Classification (GTDB taxonomy): domain Bacteria; phylum Bacteroidota; class Bacteroidia; order Flavobacteriales; family Flavobacteriaceae; genus Polaribacter. The sequence goes on from JAQWOW010000032.1 coordinate 900, forward strand.
TTGTTTTCATAAAATATATTTTCACCTTCTACAAAACCGTAAAAAAGAATTCTTCCAGTTTCAGGAACAACTATAATTTTAATCTCTGAATTTGAAATTTCAATTGATTTTTTCCAACCTTTATAAATTATATTACTAATATTGATACCTGACATCTGTTAAATTTTTTCAATTGCAAAAATGGTGAAAAAAAGTGACGTATATAAATTCTAATAGTATGGCTATTATTACACTACCACATACTGGATACTAATAATATAGATATAAGCGAATACTGATAAAAGTCTGAATTTGAAATGAAAAAAAAAGAAAAAAGACCTTGGCCTACCAAAGACGCAATGGAACAAGTGTATGAAAAGAATCTTTGGGGTAGTAATAAAACTCATTTTTACTCTGGTATAGGTTCGCATGACCCAAAAATAATAGATCCGTATATCAATGTTGTAACCTCATTTTTAAGTTCATTTAAAAATTCTATTGTAGTTTGTGATTTAGGTTGTGGTGATTTTAATGTGGGAAAAGATTTGGTAAAGTATACAAAAAAATATATTGCGGTAGATATTGTAAAAGACCTTATAACTCATCATAAAGATGTATTTAAAGATAAAAATTTAGAATTTCGTTGTTTGGATATTGCTGAAGACGTATTGCCCTCTGCTGATTGCGCATTGATTAGACAAGTATTGCAACATTTATCGAACGAAGAAGTTCAAAATATAGTGAGCAAGCTAAATGCTTTTAAATATGTTATTTTAACTGAACACCTACCTAATGAAGATTTCAAACCAAATAAAAATATTATATCAGGACAAGGAATTAGGCTTAAAAAGAAAAGTGGTATAAATGTATTATTACCTCCTTTTAATTTAAAAATAGTAAAAGAAAAACAATTACTATCAATTACTCCAGAGAACACAAAAGGACGAATCGTTACAACTCTTTATCAGATGTATTGAATTGGAACCCTTTATTCGAATTATTTTTTTAATAAAAATAAAAACGAATGTTCATCTTGGCACAACAATTGATTTTTATTAAGTGACAACATAACAAAGTATTTTTAAAATACTGATTGTCAGTAAATTGTAAAAATATAAATGATATTTAATTTCTACTTTAAGAAATCAAATGTCAGTATGACAGAGTTATAACCAATGAGCAAACCAAAAGTAATGCATATAGACAACATGTCGCTTCATAGTCTTTTAAATGAAGATTCAGAACTTATTCCTTTAATGACACCTGAAGATGAGGAGATTATTAATAAAGAAAGTGTTCCTGAAATTTTACCCATTTTACCTTTAAAAAATACAGTCTTATTTCCAGGAGTGGTGATTCCTATAACTGCTGGAAGAGATCAATCTATTCAATTGATAAAAGAAGCGAATAAAGGAGATAAGGTTATTGGAGTTGTTGCACAGAAAAATGAAGAAGTTGAAAAACCTGGTTTAAAGGATATTCATAGAACTGGAGTTGTTGCACAAATTTTACGTGTTTTAAAAATGCCTGACGGAAATACAACCATAATTATTCAAGGGAAAAAACGATTTGAAATTGATACTATCATTCAAGACAAACCCTATTTAAAGGCAACTGTAAAAGAAGCTATTGAAGATAAAGAAGTTGATGATAAAAAAGAATTTGTTGCAATCATAGAGTCTATAAAAGAACAAGCATTAGAGGTTATTAAAGAGAACCCAATGTTACCTTCTGAAGCTTCTTTTGCTATTAAAAACATACAATCCAATTCTTTTTTAGTGAATTTCATTTCATCAAATATGGATTTGTCAGTGACTCAAAAACAGGTAATTTTAGAGAAAGACAATCTAAAAGAACGTGCTTTATTGGCATTAAAAAATTTAAATAAAGAACTTCAAAAACTCCAATTACGCAACGATATTCAGTCTAAAACTCGCGAAGATTTAGACCAACAACAACGCGAATATTATTTACACCAACAGTTAAAAACAATTCAAGAAGAATTGGGTGGCGCTTCTAATGACCAAGAATTAGAGGAAATGCGTCGACAAGCAAAAACTAAAAAGTGGACAAAAGAAGTTGGTGAAACTTTTGAAAAAGAGCTAAATCGACTAAAAAGGATGAATCCACAGGCTGCAGAATTCGGAGTTCAAAGAAGTTATTTAGAATTGCTACTAGAATTACCTTGGGGAATTTATTCAGAAGATAAGTTTGATTTAAAAAACGCAACTAAGGTTTTAGATAGAGATCATTTTGGTTTGGAAAAGGTAAAAGATAGAATTATAGAACATTTAGCCGTTTTAAAACTGAGAGGTGATATGAAATCTCCAATTATCTGTTTATATGGACCTCCTGGAGTTGGTAAAACCTCATTAGGAAAATCTGTTGCAGAAGCTTTAGGGCGTAAATATGTTAGAATGTCTTTGGGTGGTTTGCGTGATGAAGCAGAAATAAGAGGACATAGAAAAACTTATATTGGTGCTATGCCCGGACGATTAATTCAGAACTTAAAAAAGTCTGGGACTTCAAATCCTGTATTCGTATTGGATGAAATTGATAAACTAAGTCAAAGCAATCAAGGTGATCCCTCTTCTGCAATGTTAGAAGTATTAGACCCTGAACAAAACGAAGCTTTTTACGACAATTATTTAGAAGTTGGGTACGATTTATCTAAAGTGCTTTTTATTGCAACAGCAAATAATTTAGGTCAAATTCCCTGGGCTTTACGTGATCGGATGGAAATTATCAATGTTACAGGATATACCATTGAAGAAAAAATTGAAATCGCCAAAAGACACTTATTACCAAAACAATTAAAAGAACACGGTTTATCTTCCAAACATCTCAAGTTAGGTAAAAAACAAATTGAACAGATTGTAGAAGGCTATACACGTGAATCTGGTGTTCGTGGTTTGGAAAAGAAAATTGCAAAAGTGGTTCGCTTTGCAGCAAAATCTATTGCCTTAGAGGAAGCATATACTATTGCTTTGTCATCAAAAAAAGTAGAAGAAATTTTAGGAACCCCAAGAAACAGAGATAAGTTTGAGAACAATAATGTTGCAGGAGTCGTTACAGGTTTAGCATGGACCAGTGTTGGAGGTGATATCTTATTTATAGAATCTATTCTTTCTAAAGGAAAAGGAATACTATCTATTACAGGGAATTTAGGAACTGTTATGAAAGAATCTGCAACAATTGCATTGCAATACATAAAATCAAATGCAGAAAGTTTTGGAATTAAACCCGAAATTATAGAAAAGTATAATGTGCACATTCACGTTCCTGAAGGTGCAACTCCAAAAGACGGACCAAGTGCAGGTATTACCATGTTAACTTCTTTAATTTCTTCTTATACACAAAGAAAAGTTAAAAATAAATTAGCCATGACTGGTGAAATAACGTTGCGAGGAAAAGTATTACCGGTTGGTGGAATTAAAGAAAAAATATTGGCTGCTAAAAGAGCCAATATCAAAGAAATTATTTTGTGTAAAGACAATGAAAAAGATATTTTAGAAATTAAAGAAAGCTACTTAAAAGGCTTGAGTTTTCATTATGTAACTGACATGAAAGAAGTTATCGATTTAGCGCTGACGAAACAGAACGTAAAAAATGCTAAAAAATTAGCCTAAAAAAAGCCTCCAACAATGGAGGCTTTTTTTTTTCAGACATGTTACTACAAATAAATAGTCTTTTTAATTACAGAACATTTTACATCAATACCTGGTAATTTTGATCAAAGTTCTTCAATAAAAATTAGAACTTTTTATTTTTATCAAAAAAAGTATACTGATTTTTATGTAGTTTTGGTTTTATACTTTCATTCTAAATTAAAACAAATATAAATCCCAATAAAAATCTTGAAATTTTAGGTTTCTACTACTATTCTAATAATCACCAAAAGATAAACTGATTGCTTCAATTTATAGATGTCATATTACCCATTCCTATTCAGAAAACATTTACATATTCTGTAACTGAAGACGAAGCAAATTTCCTACAAAAAGGAATGCGCGTTGCAGTATCTTTCGGAAAATCTAAAATATACTCTGCGTTGGTTTTGAATATACATCAAACAAAGCCAACTTTGTATGAAGCTAAAGAAATTCATCAAATTTTAGACGAAACTCCTTTGGTTAATGAGCAACAATTACAGCATTGGCAATGGCTTTCTGATTATTATATGTGTTCTTTAGGGGATGTATATAGAGCTTCTTTACCTTCCGCTTTTTTGTTAGAAAGTGAAACTATTATCAATAAAAATCAATCATTCATAGACACTACTATTTTAACGGATGATGAGTTTTTAATTTTCGAAGCCTTAGAACATCAGTCGCATTTAACAATTCATCAAGTTGCAGATATTTTAGGAAAGAAAAAAGTAATGCCAATTGTAAATGAACTATTAAAAAAATCTGCAATTACAATTAAGGAAGAAATTTACGAGCAATACAAACCAAAATTGGTAAAATATGTTCGATTAGACCCAGATTATAATTCAGATGACTCTTTAGAAAAATTATTAGAACAACTATCAAGGGCTAAAAAGCAACGAGAAGCAGTTTTAAGTTTTTTTCAATTGTCAACAGGAAATAAACCTATAAAAGTAAAAAGTTTAGAAGATAAGGCGAATGTTTCTTCAAGTATTATAAAATCGTTGGTTGACAAAAATATCTTCGAATTTTATCACATTCAAACAGATAGAATTCAATTTAAAGGGGATACCAATTCTTTGAAAGTATTGAATAAATTTCAAGAAAAAGCACTTACCGAAATTAGAGAAAGCTTCACAAAAAAAGAAGTAACGCTACTACATGGAATTACCAGTTCTGGTAAGACTGAAGTCTATACAAAGTTAATTCAAGAGGTCTTAGACAAAGGAAAACAAGTCCTTTTTTTGTTACCTGAAATTGCTTTAACCACACAAATAATAACACGATTACAGTTTTATTTTGGAGACCAAATTTCTGTTTTCCATTCTAAGTATACGATGAATGAACGCGTAGAAGTTTGGAATAACGTATTGGAAAATAAAACAAAAGCAAAAATAATTTTAGGCGCAAGATCTTCGATATTTTTACCCTTTTCAAACCTAGGATTGATAGTCGTTGATGAAGAACATGAAACGTCCTATAAGCAGTTTGAGCCATCACCAAGATACAATGCCCGTGATGCTGCTATTGTTTTAGCAAAAATTCATCATGCAAAAGTTTTGTTAGGCTCTGCAACACCCTCTTTAGAAAGCTATTTCAATGCACAACAAAATAAATATGGTTTTGTTGAATTAAATAGACGTTTCGGAAATGTTTTATTGCCAAAAATCGAATTGATAGATGTGAAAGAAAAGCATCGAAAAAAAGAGATGAAAGGTCATTTTTCTGACAGATTATTAAAATGTATTCAAGAAGCTTTAAATGAAAAAGAACAAGTCATTTTATTTCAAAATAGACGAGGGTTCTCACCCGTTGTAGAGTGCAAAACATGTGGTGTATCTCCTCAATGCCCCAATTGTGATGTGAGTTTAACGTATCATAAATTCAAGCATGAATTACGTTGCCATTATTGCAATTATCAAAGACCTATGCCAAACAATTGTGGTGCTTGTGGAAGTAATGCTCTTGACAATAAAGGTTTTGGAACCGAACAAATTGAGTTGGAATTAAAAGAATTGTTTCCAGATTATAAAATTGGAAGGATGGATTTAGACACAACAAGAGGGAAACATGGCTATCAGAAAATAATTGGTGCTTTTGAAGCAAGAGAAATAGATGTTTTAGTAGGAACACAAATGCTTTCTAAGGGTTTGGATTTTGACAATGTTTCTTTGGTAGGGATTCTAAATGCAGACACCATGTTAAATTTTCCAGATTTTAGAGCACATGAGCGCGCATATCAAATGATGGTTCAAGTTTCAGGGAGAGCTGGAAGAAGTAAAAAACAGGGTAATGTAGCCATTCAAACATACAATCCTTATCATCAAATATTACAACAAGTTTCAACAACTAATTTTGGAGAAATGTATAAAGAACAGTTACAAGAAAGATGGCAATATAAGTACCCTCCTTATTATCGATTGATAAAAATCACTTTAAAGCACAAAGACTATAACAGAGTTGATACTGGTGTTAATTGGTTGACAAAAGCATTGCAAAACTCTTTTGGAGAGTATGTTTTAGGCCCAACTGCTCCGGCAGTCTCCAGAATTAGAAACCAGTATATTAAAAATATAGTGATTAAGATTCCTCCTAAGCAAAGTTTAATTAGCACAAAAAAACAACTTCAAAAAATTAAAAATACTTTTGAAGCTGTTAGCGATTTTAGACCGATACGATTTATTATAGATATTGATGCTTATTAACACAAAATCGTTTAATAATTTCTGTATTTTTTTGTTTCTTCAAAAACGTGAGTTAAAATTTTTTGATCTTTATCATCAAAAACTAAATTCCTACGTTGCATTACAACCTCAGCAACTTCGAAAACTTTATTCGTTTTATATTCTGTAAATCCTGAAGCCCCTCCCCAACTATAAGACGGGATAAAATTTCTAGGAAAACCACTTCCGAAAACATTAGCACTAACTCCAATTACAGTTCCTGTATTAAACATGGTATTAATGCCACATTTAGAATGATCTCCCATCATTAGACCACAAAATTGCAATCCGGTTTTAGCAAAACGTCCGGTTTCATAGTTCCATAATTTTACTTCTGTATAATTATTTTTAAGATTCGAATTATTCGTATCTGCGCCTAGATTACACCATTCGCCCAAAACAGAGTTTCCTAAAAAACCATCATGCCCTTTATTAGAATATCCCATCAATACTGAATTATTCACCTCTCCTCCAACTTTGCAATAAGGGCCTAATGTAGTTGCTCCATAAATTTTAGTATTTAATTTTAATACCGAATGTTCACACATTGCAAAAGGGCCTCTTACAACGGAACCTTCCATTATTTCGGTGTCTTTTCCTATATAAATTGGCCCTTTAGAAGCATTTAGAGTGGCAAAAATAATTTCTGCACCCTCTTCAATAAAAATATTCTCTTTGCGGAGATATCTTGTTCCCTCAGGTATTGGTTGTGACTTTCTTCCTTCGGTAATTAAGTCGAAATCTTCTTGAATAGCTTTGTCATTTAATGAAAAAATATCCCAAGTGTTTTTTATTTGAAGAAGCGCTTCGTCAAACTCAATTTGCCTATAATCATCAAAATTCACTTCTTCTTGAGAGTCTGATGTAAAAAAAGCAATGACATCTTCACCTTTAAAAATAGCTTCATTTTTTGACAAGTTTTTCACTTTTTCAACCAGGCTTTTGGTCGGACAAAACGAAGCATTGATTAAAACATTCTCTGCTAGTTCTACCATTGGGTATTTTTCTTCTAAATACTCCTCTGTAATAGTTGTAGTGGTTAAGCCTAAATATTTTTCCCATTTTTCTCTGATGGTTAAAATTCCAACACGAATATCTGCTACAGGTCTGGTATAAGTAAAAGGTAGGAGTGAATTTCTAACATCACCATCAAATAAAATGTAATTCATTTTTTAATTTTTTATAACGCTACAAATTTACTTTAAAAAAGGTAAATATAAAACCGATTGAATTGCTACAATCGGTTTTTTAAATTTTAAATTAAAAAATTGAGATAATAGTTATTTTTTAACAAATTTCTGAGTTCCTATTTTACCATCAGCAAGTACTTTTATAATATAAACACCAGAACTTAATTTTTGTACGTTTATTTGATTGTTTGTTTGCGATACTTTTTGCGTTAAAGCCGTTCTACCAATATAATCATAAAAGACTACTGATGCGTTTTTTGAACCAGATGGTAATTGAATGGTTAGGTTTTCTGAGGCTGGATTTGGAAACATCTCAAAATGTAAACGTCTTGCTTCTGAAATTCCTAAAGAAGAGGTCGAAGTAGACTTCCCCGTGAATACTTGATCTCCAGAACTTCCCTCTTTACCATTCCCTGAAACGGATGCCCCATAAAATGTAATTTTTCCCTCTTCAGAGAGAGGTGATGTCCATTTAAATGACCACGAACTTTGCCCATTCCCAGAACTGGTATGTGTAATATGAGAATTCCCATTTACAGTTTTTGTATCATTTGATCCGTTTATAATAGAGAATGTTCCAACATTAGAGTTATCACTATCTTTCTCGGCAGTAACTTGAAACCCATTTCTAGATCCTCCTGCAGAATTTGTGATGGTCACATCATACTGGGTGTTAAAGGCATAACCTGTACTAGGAATGTTGGTTGTGATCATAATATTACTTTCACTTGCTGCCGAAGGTCCATGACAAGCGGTACAATTATTACCATCACCAGGAGAACCAGAATATGCTCCTGTTTTTCCTCCAGAATTAGACATTAATAAAAATGCCGAAAACGGAATCATCAGTAATAATACTTTAAAAAAGTAGTGTTTTTTCATAATCGTAGAGTTTAAATAATAATAATAATGCTTAATTTTGACATCTAAAACTACAAAAAAAGTAGTGAAGTATACTAAAAATATTATTAAATTAATTTTATAATAAAACTTGTTTTAAAATATAATGAAATACATCAAAGACTCACAAATATCGATTACTGAGTTAATGCTCCCGTCTAACTCTAATTTTAGCGGAAAAATTCACGGAGGTCAT
>JAQWOW010000034.1 GCA_029245665.1 Polaribacter sp.
AAATTATAAACACGCATTATTCTTTAATTAGTTCAATAATATTAAAGTAATTAATATCCTCAAGAAAACAGATTGTTTCACATTTGTAGAGACAGATCTTGATTGTTTATTTGTTGTGTTTCAATTTAAGTTTCATTTACTAAAAATAACAATATTAAAAAGGCAAGCAAATAAGAAATAGAATTGCTTGCCTTTTAGTATTAACCTAAATTTTAATATCCAGGATTCTGAACTAATTCTGAATTTAATTGCAATTCATTACTAGGAATTGGCCAACGAATTTCAAAATCTGAAAACTGTGGCGCTGGATTACCTGTATTGGACCAAGCAGGTTGTGTTATATTAATTGCTTGTGAATATTTCCCAAAACGAATTAAGTCATTTCTTCTCCAACCCTCAAAACAAAGTTCTTTTCTTCGTTCTGATAAAATTTCATTTGCGTTCTCTTCCATACTTCCTAGAATCATTAAAGGAGCTACCTCCTGATCTTTCACTTCACTAGGCCATTTCGTTGCGCGTATTCGCAATTTATTCACAGTCATGTCTATATCTGATTGAGTGATTTTACCTTGACCATTTAAAGCTTCTGCGTACATCAATAATACATCAGAATATCGAATATAAGGCTGATCAAAAGGGGTGTCGTTGCCCCAGTTGCTTGGTCTTATATTATGCCATTTCCAAGGTTTCCAATTAGCACGTCCACCAGAAAGACTTGATTTTCTGGCATCTCCATTGTACATGCCATCCTCTGAAGTCCAGGGTCCTTGATTTACATTGTGCTTGGCTACATTATTTCTACTTCTTATATCGTCTTCATGATATCCTTGCGCAAAAGTATAATTATTTCTTGCACCCCAAGAACCACTTCCTATTGGTAGTGGAGCACTTGTTCCTGCCAATTCCCAATTTACAAACCAATTATTTCCTGACTGTCCGCCGTTAATGACATTTCCGTTTGGCCCATAAAAAGTTCCTAAGCTCCCACCTTGATTTATACCAGGTCCGTCAAAACCAATGGCAAAAATCATTTCTCTATTTTGTTCATTATCCAAAGCAAATACACTTGGGTAAAAATCTAGTATCTCGTAGGTATTTCCATCGATTACCTCTTTTAATTTGGTTTCGGCTAATCCATATTTATCGCTTTCATACAATGGAAAACCTGTCATTTGAAGATACACTTTACCTAACAATGCTTGTGCGGCACCTTTTGTTGCGCGTCCACCACCTTGAGATGCACTTAGAACAGATTCTGCAAATAATAAGTCATTTACAATAAAGTTGTATACTTCTTTTGGAGTAGATTGTGCAACTTGAATATCTTCTAAATTCGTAGTTTCATTTTTTACTAATGGTATGTTTTCCCAAGAACTTACTAGTGCAAAATATAACATTGCACGAACAAAGCGAGATTCTCCTACTAATTGATTTCGAGATTCTAAATCTATTTGGTCTTCAGTCATTGCCGAAATTCGGTCTATGGCACTATTTGCTTTATTGACAGAAATATATAGATTTTCCCAAATACTTCTAACGGTAGCATTTGATGGTGATAATGAATGTAGGTATATTGGTTTCGCAATTGCTCCCCAATTTGGAACACAAATTTCATCTGCTGAAACTGTCCCCCACATACTTAACCAACCATTCATATCAGACGCTAGGACACGTGTAGCGTCGTAGGTTCCAATGGTAAAAATTTCTGCACCATTTTTATCTTTTAAAAGTGTATTTGGATCTGCAAAGCCTGTTGGAGCTTCATTAAGGAAGTTTTCAGTATTGTTACATCCTGCAAATACTAGTAGTAGACAAAAGATATAAAAACTATTTGTTGTTGATTTAATTGTATTCATTTTCTTAAGTTTTTTTTATTAAAAGTTTGCATTTAATCCAATTCTAAATGTTCTAGATCTTGGATAAGAATCAACATCTAATCCCGGGGTTAGCTGATTTCTTCCAACGCTTACATCTGGATCGAAACCACTATAGTTGGTCCAAACATATACATTGTCCACGGCACCATAGAGTCTTACTGATTTTAGTCCTATTGATTTAGATATTTTTTTAGACAGTCTATAGCCTAATGTTATGTTACTTAATCTAAGAAAAGATCCATCTTCAATAAATCTTGCGTATGCAGCAGAACCAATGTTTCCACTAGCTCCTGTATTAAAAGATGTTAGGGTATTCTGTGGGTTTTCTGGAGACCATCGCTCGTTAACAATCGACAATTTATTACCCCAAGGATTGGCTGTGTTCGACCCTTTTTTAATGTTTTTGTTATAAATGTCGTTACCATAAGACCATGCTGTCTGTATTGATAAATCAAAACCTTTATAGGAAAAGTTATTTGTAAAACCACCAAAATGTTTTGGTTGGGTGTTACCAATGATATGCCGATCATCATCATTTATAATGCCATCTCCATTATGATCTTTAAATTTTGTCATCCCAGGACGATACGTTCCTGGAGCAACAGTCGAGTTCGATACAACTCCTTCTTTTAAATTATAAATATTTACTGAATACCAGTTTTCTGTTCCACTTACATTGGAGTATAATAAATCGGCTGCTTCAGCATCAGTCAAACCATCAAATTCTACAAAATCACTGAATGTGTACACACCATCATCTTGTAAACCATAAATCGAACCTAAAGATTCTCCAACACGAACAATGTAATCATTTTGAATTTGATTGTCTCCAATAGCAGTCACAAAAAATTCGTCAGCACCTCCTAAATCTAACACCTTGTTCTCGTTAAAACTAATGTTGAAATTGGCATTCCATGTAAAGTTTGCGTTTTGAATGATATCTGCATTAATAGCAAATTCATATCCTTTGTTATTAACAGTTCCTAAGTTTTGAAAAGATGTTTTAAATCCAGTTGTTACTGGTAAAGGTACCGCTAACAATAGATCTCTAGTTTCTTTGTCATAATAATCTGCTTCAATATTAATTCGATTATCAAAGAGACCTAATGACAATCCAATGTCGGTTTGAACCGTAGTTTCCCAGGTTAGATCGTTGTTTTGAAGTCTATTGATAGCTGAACCTGCTGTTAAAGTAGCCCCGTCAAAAATATAACTTGATAATCCTGCCCTAGCAAGTGATTGATAAGCGCCAATTTGTGTATTGCCAGTTTCTCCATAACTAGCTCTTAATTTAGCATTTGAAATGATAGAACTGTTTTTCAAGAAATCTTCATTTGAAATACGCCATGCAACACCTACAGAAGGGAAAAACCCCCATTTATTGCCTTTTGCAAATCTTGAGGATCCGTCATATCTGGCACTTACCGTAAGTAAGTATTTGTTAAAGGCATCGTATTGAACTCTGGCTAAGTAAGACTCTATACTCGTTTCTACCTCATTAGTTTCTGTTGGCAATGTTTGTAGAGCAACTTCTAAAGCATCTAAATTAAGCCCTGGAATATCAAAACCAGTAGAAATAGATCTTAAATTTTCAGCATTATTTTGTTGTCTTTCTGCAACCAAGGTTGCATTGATTCGATGTCTACCAAACTTTTTTACGAAATTTAGATTTTGTTCTGTAACAAGACTTCTATTTGAATTAAAACTAGTAACAGCCCTTCCTCCCTCTTTTCTTGATGATCCTACATTCTCAGAAAAATAAGCTTTGGTTTTTGACTCTTGAGTAAAACCTCTTATAGAGGATTTAAAAGTTAAACCATCTAAAATTTTATATTCGACAAAAGCATTCATTCTATTTTGAGAAATCGTTTCATTATTGCTGTTTTGTTCCAACATTACATCAGGATTAGAGATATCACCGTTTTGATTTGCAATCATTCGACCATTTTCGTCATATTGTATCCCCAATTCACCTGTAGCATAATCGTCTGTAGCGGAATGACGGATAGGCTGAACTGGACTAAAAAGTGCTGCGCTCGTAACCAAACCAGCACGGCCAGAATTATTATTTGTTGCAGCTGTAACAACCCCAGATCTTAGGGTATAGCCTATGTTGGCACTTACACCTGTTCTGATGCGTTTGTTTACTTTTTGAATTACATTGAGATTTAAAGAATACCGTTCTAATCCTGATGTTTTTATAATACCTTCTCTGTTTAGGTACGAAACATTAGCGGCATATCGTGTTGCATCTGATCCTCCATTTGCAGACAATCTATAATTTTTGGTAAAAGCAGAGCGTGTAATGTTATCTTGCCAATCATCCACAAAAAGAGAAGGGTCATTAGCGTCAACAACAACATAATTACCCGTTCCATCATCTACTCGATATCTTTGTGCTAAATATTTTTTTTGATCAATTAAATCTGCTGACCATGGTTGAAAATCTGCACTATATTGAATAAATTCTTGTGCAGTTAGAACGTCTAATTTCTTGGACAAATTAGAGATACTTGTAAACGTTTCAAAATTCAAGTTAACTTTTCCTTTTTTTCCTTTTTTAGTCGTGATAATAATGACACCATTTGCACCTCTTGAACCATAAATAGCTGTGGCGGATGCATCCTTAAGAACATCAATTGATTCGATATTACTTGGATCTAGTGATGCTAATGGACTTATAATACTATTCCCTTGACCTGAAGATGTTGATATTCCTTCTCCAGAAATAGGAAAACCATCCACAACATACAACGGATCGTTACTCGCATTTATGGAAGTTCCACCTCGTATTCTAATTTTAAAACCAGCATCCGGTCCCCCTTCTGAACTAACGACTTGGACTCCAGAAATTTTAGAAGCCAATGCACCTTCAAATGAAGTCGTTTTTATTTTATCTATTTCTTCAGATTTTATAGTCGCTACAGAACCTGTCAAATCCTTTCTTTTAACAGACCCATACCCTATAACTACTATTTCATCAAGGGAAGAAACATCTGGTAGAAGTATTACATCTATTGTGGCTTGTATTCCAACTTCTACTTCTTTAGATTTGTACCCAATATAGCTAAAAATTAAAGTAGTATTATTAGAGACTTCAATTTTATAGTTTCCGTCAAAATCTGATACGGCTCCTAATTTTTCTCCTTTAATTGTAATACTAGCTCCTGGAAGAGGCATCCCTTCAGACATAACATTACCTGTTACCACTTTTTGTTGCGAAGAGGTATTCAAATAGAAGAAAAGCATCAGGACAATATTTAGAAGGGGTAATAATTTTTTGTGACTTAAAAATGATTTTGGCATAATTAAATTTTTAATTTAGGTTAAGTTTAAATGGATTGAAATTATTTTTGATTAATTTATAGATTATGAATAAAATACTGAACTTATATGTTAAAATATCAAACTTATATATTAATTAAAAAAGTTAAGGCTAAACTATGGATAGATTTTAGTTATTTATAAACATCTTTTACCTAACATTCATCAAAAATTAACATTTCCAAAATAAATATATAGGTAACTTTTGCTTGAAAAAAGATAGTATTTGAAATATTTACGAGCTTTTTTTTTTGATATTTGTTCACATACAAAATTACTATAATGAAACATTTAAAAAATATATTTTTCGGAATATCACTTATAATATTCCAATTTAATTCTAACGGGCAAGATTTTCACAAGAAGAATGCGTTTTCTTTAAATGGGACATGGGAAATTATTTTTGATGACAATAATCAAGGTATTGAAAACGACTGGTACCTTGACGAAAATTTCGGAAAACAAAACTTTCAAACGATTGCTGTTCCAAGTTGTTGGGAAGAGACCAAAAAAAATTACGAAGGTGTTGGGATCTACAGAACAAAATTTACAATTCCAAAGGATTGGAGTGATAAAATAATACAGTTAAATTTTGAAGCTTCAAATTATAAAACAGAAATATGGATCAATGATCAAGTCGTTGGTTTTCATGAGGGTGGGTATACTCCGTTTAGTTTTAGAATTGACAAATTAATAAAAGCTGGAGAACAAAACACTTTAGTTGTTAGAGTGGTTAGTCCAATTATTTTAACTGATAAATACATTGACGGTTTAGGACGTCAAGAAGTTCCCATGTGGCGTGGAGCAATAACTGGAGGTATCTGGCAATCTGTTTCAATTGAAGCCAAAGGTTCTTTGGGAGTTAAAGATGTATTTATTGAGCCAAATATTAACACCAATACTTCCGTTTTCAATATTGAAATTGAAAATACTAAAACGGATGTTGAAAAATCTGAAGTAATTGTAAAAATCTTATCTAAAGATGGAAAAGAAGTTGCTTCAAAAACTGAAACTTTAGAATCTTTACCAGGCAAAAATACAGTTCAATGGAATTTACACATTCCCAATGCTAGATATTGGTCAACAAAAAATCCGTATTTATATAAAGCTCAAGTAACTGTGAAGAAAGAAGGTGAAATCTCTGATGAATGGGAAACTAAATTTGGAATGCGGGAATTTACAGTTGTAGATGATCAGTTTTATATGAATGGTGAGCCCATTTATTTGAAAGCTACTTTCTTTGAAGGATTATATCCTGTAGGTCTAGCATATCCTGACAGTCGAGAAATGGCAATCAAAGAAATTAAATTAGCCAAAGAAGCAGGTTTTAATATGATTCGTCCCTGGCGAAAGCCTGCTCCACAAATGTGGTTAGATTTATGCGATGAAATGGGGGTATTAACCGTGGGTAGTCTAGTGATTGAATGCATGTATAGACCAATTTCTACCCCTAGATTACAGTTTGTAGTAGAAAATGAATTGCGTAAAACCATTACAACTAACAGAAATAGAACCTGTATCGTTCAATGGGAATTGTTTAATGAAATCAATAGGCCTATATTGGCTCAAATGCTTAATTCAATGTCCGTGTTAGCTCGTGAATTAGATCCAACACGTATGATCTTAGATGAATCTGGAGGTTGGGGTGAAGGGGCCAATATTTATTTGCCTTTTGAGCGCACGCCAAAAAAATTCAACGACATTCATCATTATAGTGGTTCACAAGTAGATGAAAACGAATTTAATGGTTATTTGGCCACTGCAAAAACGAATAAAGACAAAAATAAACTTGGTTTGGCTGGTGTTAAAAGTTATGGTAAAAATGTGGTTTCAGGAATCATGTCCTATGTTTCAGAATTAGGCTACGGAAGTACACCCGATTTAATTTCAAATATAAAAGAGTTTGAAACAAAAGGAAACCCAATTGTTGCTCCCTCTATTTATCATAGAGAATTGAACGACGGCTATATTGCCGCTTTACAAAAAATAGGATATGATAAAATATATCCTAATGTTCAAGATTTCTATTTAGAACAACAAAAAATGCATGGTATTGCTAATAAACGGATGTTAGAAGCTACAAGATTAAATTCTACGATAGCTGGTTATTGTGTTCATGCTTTAGTTGGTGGAGACTGGGTTTTAGGTGCTGGTTTATTAGATCTTTGGAGAAATCCAAAAACCTTGGTCTATGAGATGACCAAAGAAGCCAACCAAGAACAAATTACTCCAATTCGTATTTTACCAAGAAACGTGTATGCTGAAAAAGGAGCACAGTTAGAGGTTTATGGTGTAAGTGAACTGACTTCTGAAAAAGTCACTGTTTTCGTAAAAATAAGTTCTAAAAAAGGGATAGTGGTTTATCAAAATAATTTTAGTGGTGAATTTTCAAACGGAATTTCAACATTACTTTCTACCCAATTAAACACCTTAAATTTAGAGGGAACTTATACCGTTAATGTTGAAGTGAAAAACAAAAAAGGAAAAGTTATTACATCCAATTATCAATCTTTTGATGTATTCCAAGAAAAACAATTGAAAACACCCTCAGCTAAAATTGCAGTGGTAGATTTTGACAATACCTTATCTGAATTTTTGAAAAGCAAAAACATTAATTTTGTTTCATTTAATGAGAATTTAGACAAAAATATTCCTGTACTGGTTGGAAAAACCTCAAAAAAAGATAAGAAATACAAAGAAAAAGTTCAAGAACTCAGAACCTTCGCAAAAAAAGGTGGATATGTTGTGTTTTTTGAAGTTTTAGGAAAAAGAGTTGCAGGATTTGAGCGTGAACTAAAAGAAATTGAAGCTGAGACTTTACCATTGGAAGCTGAAATGCAACAAAAATGGGCTACAAGGGGCGGTTGGGCTGCAAAATCTCATGTGGTTTCAAAACATCAAATTTTTAAAGGTTTGCCGACTGAAATAATTATGCATGGTGTCTACGAAAATGTGCATCCAGAAGTTTCCATATCTAAAATTAAAGGAGATTATATTGCTGGTTTAATAGGATATGATCATTTTCCAAACAATGAAATTATGAGACGTCATTTCAATGGTCCTGGTGAAGTTTGGTGGGCAGCTGATGTTTTAGAAACTCAATTTGGAGAAGGAAAGATGTTACTTTCAACCTTGCGAATTATTGAATTTTTAGATACAGATCCTGTAGCAGAAAAACTGCTCTACAATATCATCGACTATATTTCTAAATAATGCTTCAAGATCAAATAAAGACAAATTGGAAGTTGATAGTGTTTTTCATACTATGCCTGCAATTTGCTAGTTTAGGACAACAGATTTCCGAGCTTCAAAATGAAATTACGGGAATTTGGACTCAAAATACTAGTGAAAAAATTTCTTTAGAAAAATGGGAGGCACAATGGATATGGATGCCAAAGAGTATTCAATCTGACGTCATGCTGGCAAGACGTTCTTTTACTTTAGAAGACATTCCTGAGGAAGCTATTTTAAGAATTTCTGCATCCTCAAAGTATGAATTATACATCAATGAAAAATACATCTCTCAAGGTCCAGCTCGCAGTGCACCTCATCATCAATCTTTTGATGTTTTAGAGGTTTCTTCAGTATTAAAAACAGGAAAAAATACCATTGCAGTTCGTGTACATTATCAAAGAGGAACAACTTCGTATCACTTAAAAGGAAGGGCTGGTTTACTGGTTCAGCTAGATTTAGATACTAAAAACAGTTCTTCAACAATCATAAGTGATAAAAACTGGAAAGTGCATCCAGATGACTCATGGGACAGTAAAGCTTCTGCCATAAACCGTTTTCAATTGTTTGTAAATGACCGTATAGATTTTAATAAAAAAAATGTCGGATTTGAAATGCTACACTTTAACGATTCGAGTTGGTTAGCAGCAAAACCATTGTTACGAAATTCGGGTTGGCCGTCGCAAAAAAAAGACGAAAAAGCCACCACTTTAACAACTCCTTGGACTTCTTTAATTCTTCGTGACATTCCTTATTTAAATGAAACTGAAATTAAGGCGACAAACTTAATTGAAGCAAAAAAAATTGAATATTCTAATACTAAGAATCCCATCTTCAATAACGCTATTTCCTTAACTGGTGAAGTTGAAAAAAGAATTTCAAAAGACTATAAAAATTTCCTGAAGAAAAACAAACCGCTACTATTATCTGCTTTAAGAGAAAATGAAATGTGGTTTTTACTATTTGATTTTGGAAAAGTCATTAATGGAATGCCAAAATTAACCATTGAAGGGACTAAAAATACCGAAGTTCATGTTTTGGCAGCTCCTTATATGGTTGATGGAGTATTTACCAGTCAAATTGCGGCTTCTAATTGCCATGATCAACTAACATTGTCAGGGAATAAAGATACTTGGCAAGCTATGTATTTTAAACCTACGCGCTATTTGGGAATAGTGATTCAAAATGCGAAAGAAGCTGTTAAAATTCATAATATTGGAATACACCAAATAGCATATCCGTTTGAATTAAAAGGAACCATCGAAACGCCAGATGCTACCTGGATTGAAGATTTATGGAATGCCTCTGTTAAAACAATTGAAGTTTGTACTACGGACGCTTTTACCGATAATTACAGAGAACGTCGGCAATATGCACAAACGGGGTATTATGCAGCTTTAGGAACCTATTTCACTTTTGGAGATACAGCCCTGCAAAGACGTTATTTATTGCAAATTGCTCAAGAGCAAGAACCGAATGGAATGATGCCAGCATATGCGCCTTTAACAGGAGATGATTATATGACAATACTAGACTCTAATTGTTTATGGATTCGAAGTTTGTACCATTATTTTTTATATTCAGGGGATTTTGTAACGGTGAAAGAATTGCTTCCTGCAGCTGAAAAACTAATGATCTTATTAAATTCTTACACCAATGAATTAGGAATGCTAAACAATCCGCCTTATTCTTATTGGTTGGATCATACCCTGAATGACAGAAGAGGAGCAAATTTAACATTAAACGGGCATTATCTGGGTGCTTTGGAGGATTATTCAAAAGTTTTAGAATGGTTGAATAAAACTGAAAAAAGTACCTTTTTTAAAGAAAAAGCAGAAAATTTAAGAACATCATTGGGGCTATTTTGGGACACTGAAAAACAATTGTTTGCAGATGCTTTCATCAATGGAAAACGTTCTGCACAGTTTAGTGAACACGCAAATGCAATGGCTTTAGCTTGCAATGTAGCAACTCCAGAACAAGCAAAATTAATCACAAAGCAATTATTGGTAAAAGACAATTACAATTACATAAAACGAGAAAATGGAATCACCATGGTAAGTCCGGCAATGTCCTATTTTTTTCACAAAGGATTGGCTAATTATGGATACGAAGAAGCTTCTTTACAACTCTTAAATGAGCGTTTTAATAAAATGCTATCCCCAACAACTAACGGAACTTTATGGGAAGAATGGTGGAGAAACGGAACAGGTAGAACAGGTAAGTTTCAGGAAAGAACAAGAAGTGATGCCCAAACCGAAAGTGTTTTTCCTCCTGCGCTATTTTCTGAATATATTTTAGGAATTGAAGTTACAAAACCTGGAATGAAAGAATTCATTATTTCAAAGCCGAATACTTCGTTGAAAGAAATTAAAGGAACAATTCCCACTCCAAATGGTTTGTTTAAAATTGAATGGGATTTTACGTCTGAAGAAAAACTAAATATTGAAATTCCGAAGGGAATGAAGGTGAAATTAGATGTTAAAAGTTTAAAAACAAACAATGAAATAAAATTGAATGGAGAAAAGGTAATAATAACTGATTTTATTCCTTTAAGTGAAGGAGTTTATACATTCAGTTTTTAATTAAAAAAAAAGACTATGAATTTTTTAAAGTTAGTTATGTTGTTAAATATTTTTCTTGTTACTTCTTGTGAAGATAATAATGCTAAGGTTGAAGAAGAACAAATAGGAGAAACGAATGAAACAAACTATGTTTCTAAAAAATATTCGCTTGTAAAAAGAGATGACTTTTCTGAATTCAATCCTGCAAATTGGTCAAAAGGATTAAAACACGATGCAGATCCAACAGTTAAAATGATTTGGAATACTAAATCTGGAGGTGAACATTTGTTGAATGACAATTATGCAGGATATCTTTTAGATGAAAATGTGTACACAAAAAATGGTCATCTATTTTTAGATAACAAAAAACAAGTTATTCAAGGAATTAATCCTGTTGGAACATTTAATTACAGCACTGGTTGGATAAATTCATTGCAAAAAATCAACTTCAATGGGACTCAAAAAAACACCTACATTCAATTAAAAGCTAAATTTCCAAAAGGAGATAAAGTATGGCCAGCAATTTGGCTAATTGATGATTCTGAAAATAGAGGTTGGCCACCTGAAATTGATATTTGGGAATATTTTGGAATTTTTTTTAATACCGTTAAAACGGACCAAATGTACATGCGTTTTATTTATGGTAAATGGAACGATAAAAAAGATCATAGTGTACCAATAGAAAATTTCCAAGAAAAATACAATGCTGTAGATGAATGGCATATCTATGGTTTTGAATGGACACACGAAAAAATGAACTGGTTTATAGATGGAGAAAAAGTGCATACTAAAACTAAAGGTGGAGATGTTCCAGCAGGAGATTGGCCAGACAAAAAAATGTGTTTAGTTATCAATAACGGTCTATTAAATGTAGTTGATGAAGGAAACACCACATTCCCAAATTCACTAATTTTAGATTATTTAGAAATATATGAACAGTAAAATTAAAATGAGCATGAAAATAAAATTTATAATTTTTGGTTTTTTACTCAGTAGTGTATGCAACTCTTTTTCACAAACCACCATTTTTGAAGATGACTTTGAGACTTATACTGTTGGAGAAGATTTAATAACAAAAGGGTACGAGGTCAAATATAAATCTGAGTATACAGGAAATGTAACTGCTAACGTTGCTAATGATAATGGAACAAAAATTGCTTTATTAAATGCTGATGTTAATGGACAAGCGGTTATGAAATTACGGAAACTTATTTCTGTAACACCAGGAGTACCTTATCTTTTTGAAGCCTATACAAAAGGAAATTACAAACGAAAATTAGAAATTACTCTTCCTTCTAACGGAAGTACCATTGCTAGTAGTAGTGAGTTTACCCCTACAGAAGTCGAAAAAACACAATGGATCAAACACAGTTTAAGTTTTACGCCCGCCACTGGGGTAACTTCTGTAAAAATTGGTTTTTTTCATAATTGGTCTGGAACCCTTAATATCAAAGACATACATGTGTTTTCAACTCTTGCAGACAACAATTACTATATAAGTTCCTCGGAGGGGAATGACAGCAATGAAGGTTCTATAAATGCTCCTTGGAAAACAATTACGAAAATCAATAGCATTCCTATACTGCCTAGCGATTCTATCTTTTTTAAAAAAGGAGATCGCTTTGATGGTCATTTGGAAATTAATTTTTCTGGAAACGCTTCCAATCCTATTGTAATCACTTCTTACGGATCGGGTGACCAACCCATCATTACTGGTGAAGTAGGTGCTGGAGCTGGAGGAGACTACCAAGAAGCCATTTATGTAGAAAACCAAGACAATTTGGTTTTTGAGGACATCGAAGTTCACAACGAACGTTTGCACAATCGTACTGGAGTTTCTGAAGAAGATGCCTACGGGGTCTTTATTTACAATTCAGGTACAGAAGTCCTAAGTAATTTTACTTTTAGAAACGTAACCTTCAAAAAAGTATATGCTCCGAAACCTGTACTTGACCCGGATGATTTCAATGGATTAGAAGTCGCTGCAGTTCGTTTTGAAACTACAAAAAACACGGTAGCAGGACAAGAAAAAAACATTGAGAATATCTTGATGGAAAACTGCTACTTTTCCGATCTCCAACGCCTAGGTGTTCATATAAAGCATGCGGGAGGTGACTCGGGTATAGGAAACAATGAAATCAACAATAACAAAGATTTGATCTTTAGAAACAATGAATTTCACAATCTTGGTGGGACCTGTATTTTACCGATTAGAACCTACAACTGTTTGATTGAGAAAAATGTTTTTGATCGACCAGGTGACAATTCTGATCCTAGAATGCCTAACAGAGGAAGTTCGGTTTGGACATGGGGTTGTCACAATACCGTTATTCAAAATAACCAATGTTTACACATCCGAGGGTATCTAGACTCACATGGAATCCATATCGACCATAAGAATGTAAACACCTTTGTTCAATACAATTATATGGAAGATTGTGAAGGAGGCTTTGTCGAAATATTAGGCGGAAACGTAAATGCAGTCTACCGTTTCAATGTCAGTGTAAATGACGGTTGGCGCGAAAACCCTGGTTGGCCCAATAGCAATCATACCTTATGGATAAACGAAAAAGTTCCTAGTGGAGTCCAACAATCCGATTACAACTACATCTACAACAACACTATTTATATAGATAGTCCTTATAGTACAGCAATAGACATTGATGGGAAAAATACCTTTATTTACAACAATATCTTTACTGCCATCAACGGTTCAAACATCGGAGGGAAACAGGTTGTTGTGAAAAACAATGGTACTCCTTTGTACATGAGAAACAATTTGTATGAGGGTACAATTGCGAACAATTTCAAAAATCTAGACAGCAATCCCGTTAGCGGATTTAGTCATTTTTCAAATCCAAAAAACGGAAATAAATTCGGATTTCAATTAAATTCTAACAGCGCTGCAATCAATGCAGGAGTTGCCAAACAAGGACCTCCAATTCCTGGCGCAGGAACCGGTATCTTTGCAGATATCCCTGCCTATCCTACGGAAGATTTTTACGGAAACCCAATCGACTTATCCACAGGAACTCCAAATATTGGCGCCTGTAATGCAAAAAATGGAGAGATTTTAGATGTTTCTAAAGTCCTTTTGAATCAGAAGGAAATTAAAATTTTTCCGAATCCAGCAAGTTCTGAAATAAATATTTTGAATTTAAAAGAAAAATCGTTGCTTAAAGTTTACAATGCACAAGGTCAAATTTTAATTCAAGAAAGCGCTAGAACCAATATCGATGTTTCTAATTTGAAAAATGGAATTTATTTTATAAAAATTGAAAATAACAAAGCCATCCCATTTATAAAAAAGGATTAATTTTTTCTTTTAATATAGATAATAGCTAATGATGAAAGGATAATTTTTATAAATCATTCTAAAAAAATCATTTGTATCATTACATCGTATATAATAACAATGATTTTTATGAAAAAAACCTCTCAAAAAAAGAACCCATCAAAGATTTTAATACTCCTATTTTTATTTTCTGGAATTACAATTGGTTTTGGACAAACAAATTATTATTTGAGTAGTTCACAAGGTAATGATTCAAACAAAGGAACAAAAAAGACTCCCTGGAAGACTCTAAAAAAAATTAATTCTATAAAACTTAAACCTGGCGATAAAGTATTATTTAAAAAGAATGATGCTTTTTTAGGTCATTTTGTCGTTAACGGTTCTGGTTCGAAAAGAAAACCAATTACGATTACTTCTTATGGAAAAGGAAAGCAACCCATTATTACTGGTGAAGTTGGCAAAAAAAACGGAGGTGATTTTCAAGAAGCCATTCTTGTTAAAAATAACGACAACCTAATTTTTAAAGATATTGAAGTCCACAACAATCGAATGTCTAGCAGAGAGGGAGTTCGAGACCAAGATGCTTTTGGAATCCATATTTTGAACAATGGAAATCGTTCTTTAAAAAATTTTCTCTTTGACAATGTTACTTTTAAAAATGTATATGCTCCCATCCCTATTTTAAGAGAAAAAGGTGAAAACGCCTTCAACGGACTAGAAGTCGCTGCACTCCGTTTCTTTAGCACTAGAAACAACAAAAAAACGCTAAAAAACATTCAAAATGTACTTGTTCAGAATTGTTATTTTACCAACTTACAACGTTTGGGAGTTCATATCAAGCACGCAGGTGCCATAAAAGGTGTTGGTTCGGAAAAAATGAACAGCAATGTCGATTTTGTGTTTCGCAATAATAAATTCTTCAAAACAGGTGGGACTTGTATTTTACCTATCAGAACTTATAATTGCTTGATAGAAAAAAATATTTTCGAATACCCTGGCGACAATTCCGATCCTAGAATGGCCAACAGAGGTAGTTCAGTTTGGACTTGGCGATGTGTCAATACTGTAATCCAATACAACGATTGCCTTCATATCAGAGGTTATTTAGATTCCCATGGCATTCACATTGATCATGAAAATGTAAACACCTTTATCCAATACAATTATATGGAAGATTGCGAAGGTGGTTTTGTAGAAATTTTAGGCGGTAATAAAAATTCTGTTTACCGATTCAACTTAAGCATTAACGATGGTTGGCGTCAAAATCCAAAATGGAAAACGAGCAACCATACTTTATGGATCAACAATGTTATACAAAAAAGAAAACATTTTGCCACTGAAAATTATATCTACAACAATACCATATATATCAACAAGCCCTACGGAACTGCTATTGATATCAAAGGAGAAAACACCTATATCTTCAACAATATTTTTTGTGCGATGAACGGTGCTAATATTGGCGACAAACAAATGCATATAAACGCAAACAATACAGAAATGTTTATTTCTAACAACTTGTATGCTGGAAACATCAACAAACGTTTTACAAAATTAGACCAGCATCCTGTTTTTGCTGTCCCTGATTTCACAAACACGCATGCTAATAGAAAAGGTTTTCAATTACATAAAAAAAGTGAAGCCATCAATGCAGGATTGGCAAAACTAGGCCCACCAATTCCAGGAGCTGGAAAAGGTATTTTCAAAAATGTCTCAAAATATCCGATTGTAGATTTTTATGGAAATCCTATTGATTTATCTAAAGGAACGCCAAATATTGGGGCTTGTAATGCAAAAAAAGGAGAAGTAGGTAGATAGAATTACTATTTTTGAAACAAACCCATTCTAATAAAATGTAGAAATCATGAAATTATCTAAAAAACGATGTATAATCAGTTTCTTTTTTGCTAGTATTTTATCGGTTAGCGCACAAATAAAGCTTCCGAAACTAATTAGTGATGGCATGATACTCCAACGTGATACAAAAATTAAAATATGGGGATGGGCGGCAGCAAATGAAGATGTAATTGTTTCTTTCAAAAAGAATACGTACACAACATCTGCAAATAAAAATGGCGAATGGGAAGTGAAACTACCC
The DNA here is from genome assembly GCA_029245665.1 of Polaribacter sp. Lineage (GTDB taxonomy): Bacteria > Bacteroidota > Bacteroidia > Flavobacteriales > Flavobacteriaceae > Polaribacter. The sequence continues at coordinate 16,390 of JAQWOW010000034.1, forward strand.
AAACAAAAAAGTGGAGGTCCTTACACCATGAATATCTCTGCCAGTAATTTCATTGAGATTAACGACATTTATTTTGGTGATGTATGGATTGCTTCTGGGCAATCAAATATGTCATTTGAAATGCAAAAAGTGGCTAAGCACTATAAAAGTGAACTAAAAAATTCTACCAATAGTAAAATTAGACAATTTTTAATTCCCAAAAAACCTAACTTTAAAGCTCCTCAAAAGGGTTTTAAGCTTGGAAATTGGATTTCTGCCAATCCTAAAACAGTAGGAGGTTTTTCTGCTGTTGCCTATTTCTTTGCGAAAAAACAATTTGAAAAACATAAAATTCCTATTGGTATTATTAATTCAAGTCTCGGAGGTTCTCCTGCACAAGCATGGGTTTCTGAGGATGCTTTAAAACTCTTTCCCAATTATTTTAATGAAACGCAGCTCCTGAAAAACGACAGTTATATTAAAAATATTGAGGTTAAAAATTCTAACGATATAAAAAACTGGGAGACAGAAACAAATGCCAATGACTTAGGTTTGCAAGAAAAATGGAAATCAATATCTTATGACGATACATCATGGAAAAGTATATCGTTGCCATCATTTTGGGGGAAGCAAATTGGGTATAAGCAAGGTGTTGTTTGGTTTCGAAAACATATTTATTTAGACAAAGTATCCAATTCAAAAAACATTGAGCTTAATTTGGGGAGAATTTCAGATGCGGATTCTGTTTTTGTGAATGGTAAATTTATCGGTAAAACAAATCATAAATATGCAATTAGAAATTATAACATCTCAAAAGATATTTTGAAAAAAGGTGATAATACCATTGCTATTCGCGTATTTTCTTATCGGTTCAATGGTGGTTTTATAAAAGGAAACCCAATGAACCTCTCAATTGGTAAAAAGATTATACCCCTCAACAACGAGTGGAAATTTAAATTAGGAGCTCAAACTAAGCAATTGGATCAACCTGTTCAATTAAATTGGAAACCCACGGGTTTGTATAATGCGATGATCGCTCCCTTATTAAAATATGCTATAAAAGGAGTCATTTGGTATCAAGGAGAGGGTAATACAAGAGATGCGATAGAATATAGAACCTTGTTTCCAACACTTATTAAAAATTGGAGAAAAGATTTCAATCAAGGTGATTTTCCTTTCATTTTTGTGCAGCTAGCAAATTATTTAAAACCCGACAATACACCTTCAAAAAGTGGATGGGCAATGCTCAGGGAAGCACAATCTCAAACATTAAAACTACCAAAAACAGGAATGGCTGTAATTATTGATATCGGTGAAGAGAACGACATCCATCCAAGAAATAAAAAAGATGTAGGTTATCGATTGTCATATGAGGCAGAACGCATTTTAACCTGTTCTAAAGAGTACCCAAAATCACCAACATTTAAAAAGAAACGAGTAAAAGGCAATAAAATAATTTTGACATTTTCTAATGAAAAATACCTACAAGTAAAAGGTCAAGACTCTTTAAAACATTTTGCAATCGCTGGAGCTAACAAAAAATTTGTTTGGGCAAAGGCAGTAATTAAAGATCGTAAAATCGTAGTTTGGAGTTCAGAAATTTCGAATCCAGTTGCCGTCAGATATGCCTGGGGAAATAACCCAAAAGGTGTTAATTTATATTCAAAAAACCACATTCCGATTTCTCCTTTTAGAACAGATAATTGGTAGTGACTATTTATTTAAAGTTTTAAATTGAGCATCTATAGAAACTCCGTAAATAGATTCTAGCTCACGAATACTCTTTTTGTAAATTTAGTGGCGGGAGGCGCTGTGAAATTATTCCAGAAACCAATGCTATAAGGCACATCCATATCTCCTATGTCTATATCTAAATTATTGTTTTTAACTTTAATTTTCTTTTTATCCATTTCTAATCCCAATACGAACATTTCATGTCTGTATGACAAATCAATTTTTGAATTATTTTTACCTAGAATTTTCTTTTGATATTCTGAAAGTTTTCTTTTTGACTTCCATTCTCGATTATGATAACTTAAATATAATTTACCAGCCCTATTTTTTTTATAAATATAAACGGAGTTCAATACGGAGTTCTCTATTTTAAAAATTCCATAATTATCCAATCCAATATAGAATCTTAAATAATCACCTTTATATCTTGATCCCTCTATAATTATAACATCCTCTCCATCATAAGTAGTATCTCCTATTTTAGACCAAGTATACTTTTTAAAATTAATCCCCGTTCTTAGGGTATTATACCGGGTCATAAATACCATCGCATGAAGCTTCTGTTTCATACTAACAATTCTATAATCTACCGATTTTCTCCCTTGTAAAACTTCTAATTTATTGAAAGTTTCTGCATTGGGTCCTTTGTCTAGCATTTTTAAATATTGTTCCACAAAAAAACGTGCCTTATTGTCTTCAACTGAAAACCTTCTATATAAAACGTTTAATTGATGAGGCTTATTTATCGTTGTCTTTTTAATATTTTTAAATGCTTTTTTAAGATGGGCTATGGGGCTTAAAACAGTAATTTCAGAAAGTTCTGCTATGTCCTCTTCTAAGACAATTACATTCTCTTTTAAATTGATGAAATCTTCAATCTTTATTGAAAAAGACTTGTAACCAATACTAGAAATAATAAGGGTCTCTGATAGATAGTTAGAGGTTATAGATAGTTTAAAATTGCCTTCTTCATTTGTAGAGGATCCTTTATTTTGAGGGTATGGAAATGGAGGCATAAGGAATACCTATTTCAAATACATCCATTACACTTCCTTCAATATATATCGACTTGCTTTGTGAGTTCACGGAGCATGCAAATACAAAAAATACCAGTAAGAAAATAATAAAAGCCTTTTGCTTTTTTATGAGTATTTATGTTATATAATTTAAAAATAATGGTCTCAGTCGTTATAAATATTCCATTATTTTGTTAATCTTACTTTAATTCTAACTGTTCCACTTTTGTATTAGCAGTTCCTCTTTTAGCAGTAAATAACCTTATCATTTCTTCTAATTTTTCAGGTTTAGACTCTGCTAGATTGTTTTGCTGACCAAGATCCTCTTTTAAATTGTACAACAAATACTTATTAGAATTCCCTAACTCAATATTAACAAAGGTATTAACCTTAGGTCCCTTATAAGGAGGAATTAACACCCAATCGCCATTTCTGTAGGCAGTTCTTGTTGTTGCCTCGATAATTAAATCTTCACGACCATCTTGACTTTGTCCTAAAAAAACATTTAGTAATTCTTGACTATCATCAACTCTCTCTTTACTATCTACAAGTTTAGCGATTGATGATAATAAATCGATCTGACATACCAACGCCTCTGAAACAGTAGGTTCAATTTTTCCTTTCCAATACGTTATGAAAGGTACATGTGTTCCTGCTTCAAATAAACTATACTTTCCACCTCTAAGTTGTCCTGCTGGAGTATGATCTCCTATTTTTTCAACTGCATCATCGTAATATCCATCATTTAAAACTGGTCCATTATCGCTTGAAAATACAATTAAAGTATTCTCAAGCAAGCCCTCTTCTTTCAATGTTTGCATAAATTCACCGACCATCCAATCAGCTTCTACAATCACATCTCCTCTTGGTCCCATACCAGATGTGCCCACAAATCTTGGATGTGGAGTTCTAGGAACATGTGGTTGCTGCATTGCATAATATAAAAAGAACGGTTCATTTTTGTGTTTTTTAACGTAATCTTGAGCGCCTTTTAAGAAGTGATCTGCCATGTCTATATCACTCCATTTAGCAGTCTCTCCACCCTTCATAAAACCAATTCTTGGTATGCCATTTACAATACTACTATTGTGTCCATGATGCCATTTCATAGTTAATAATTCAGGATTATCGATACCATTTGGTTGTCCTTCAAAATTATTTTTATAATCTATTTGTATCGGGTCCTTCGGATCTAATCCAACCACATCTCCGTTTTCAATATATACGGTTGGAACTCTATCTTGAGTGGCTGCCATGATATAGGAATAATCAAAACCTACTTCGTTAGGTCCAGGAGATATTGTTTCATTCCAATTTACATTTCCTGTTCCAAGTCCAAGGTGCCATTTTCCAACAATTCCTGTATAATAGCCTTTGTTTTTTAGCATTTTTGGAAGGGTCATTTGTGTGGTGTCAATTATTAATGGCGCAGTTCCAGGAAGAATCCTAGCACGTTTATTTTTCCAAGGATAAACTCCAGTTAACAGGGCATAACGGCTAGGAGTACAAGTTGCAGAACTTGCATAACCATTTGTAAACCGGACACCCTCATTCGCCAAAATATCTATATTAGGAGTTTTTATTTCTTTTGCTCCATTGGCACTAATATCTCCAAAACCTAGATCGTCTGTGTAAATAACGACAATATTTGGTTTAGGTGAAGATTTATCAATTTTTTTGATCTTGTTTTTACACGAAATGAAAACCAAAGAGAAAACACTAAAAATAATCAGGGATGAAAGATGTTTGCGATACATTTTATATTTTTTTAAGAGAATAAATACTTTTAAGTTTGATGTCGAAATGAAGTTAAGATATCAACCTAACAAAATAACAATTTTCACAATTGAAAGGACTGCAAATAATTACCTTTTATGAATCAAAAATTATCATTGATAAAAACTAAAAACAAATGGGTAATTTTAAACCAATAATATTCTCTTATTTTTTTCAACTTTACTTTTTTAAATCTCAGACAATAAAATAAAAAGTAAATCATCTTATGAAAAATAGTTTTAAAATTTATTTATTCTCTTTATTGATATTTTCGAATTTTATGATCTGCTCATCTCAAGAGAAGCCTAATGTTTTGATGATTGTCTTAGATGATCTTAATGATTATATTGGTGTTTTGGATGGGCACCCACAAGCATCAACTCCAAACATTGACAAACTAGCAAATGAAGGTGTTTTGTTTGCGAATGCGCATAGCAACGCTCCTATCTGTGCACCATCTCGTGCAAGTTTTATGTCTGGAATCTTACCAATTACCTCACAAAACTTCGGTTTTGACAATTGGCTGAATAACTCCACACTTGTAAATTCCAAAATTCTTCCTGAATATTTTAGTGCAAACGGTTATACCACTTATAAAACAGGAAAAGTCACCCATAGCTCGGCTCAAGAAGATACCTTTTGGGACCATCGCCTTTCGAATTCTTTAGATTATGGTCCTTTTGCTTACAATGGAAGCAGTAATACCATGCATCCATCCACGAATATTGAATATTACGAAAATAGTGGTCCATTGGATGCAACCATCGCTAGACTTTCAGATATCCCCAATGTACCCAATGGATACAATGGTTGGTGGTCAAACGGGGCTCCTTTTCTATATACTGATGATGATAACCGAGATCAAATGCCAGACGAAAAAAGTGTGGAGTGGTTGCAAACACAAATATCAAACCTTGAAAACGCACAAAGTGCAACGCCTTTTTTCATGGCATTGGGTTTGATTAGACCCCATTCTCCACTCGTTGTCCCAGACACCTATTTTGATAGGTTTCCTCTTGAAGAAATTCAAATACCAGTAATAAAAAGAAACGACAGAGAAGATACTCATTTTGATGGAGGTACGGCAGGATATACACTTTTTGAAATTTTAGGAAATGAGTCTACAGATCGACAGTTAGGCCTTCGTAAAAAAGTGCAAGCATATTTGGCTTGTGTAGCTTTTGCTGATGATATGGTTGGACAAATAATGACAACACTCGACAACAGTTCATACGCAAACAATACCATCGTTATGCTTTTTAGTGATCATGGATATCATGTTGGTGAAAAACAGTACTTACGTAAAAATGCACTTTGGAATGAAGCGACAAGAGTTCCTTTAATTATCAGAAGTCCGGAACACAGTCAGAATGCTGGTGGTGTTGTAGATCACCCTGTTAGCCTTGTGGATGTTTATCCTACCTTAAAAGATTTATGTGATTTGGAAGGTGATACCAAAAAAAATAGTACTGGCACTGACCTTGACGGACATAGTTTAAAAGCCTTTTTAGACAACCCAAATACCTCGTCTTGGAGTGGACCAAGTACCGCGCTTAGTTCAGTTGGTGTTTGGGGTAAAACCGACCCTAGTGAACAAAACTATGGTGTCGTGTCAAAACGATATAGATACACAAAATATGCCAATGGTGAAGAGGAATTATACGACCATCTATATGATGAAAATGAATGGATTAATATAAAAGATAGAGTTGAATATA
>JAQWOW010000052.1 GCA_029245665.1 Polaribacter sp.
CAAAAGAAGGTTTTGATGCTTTAATAATAGGCTGTTTTTATGACCCTTTTGTATTAGATGCTCGGGAAATTTCTGGAGATATGGTTGTGGTTGGACCTTGTCAATCCTCCATTGAAATTGCATTAAAACTATCAAATAAATTTTCTGTTATTATTGGACAAAAAAAATGGGAACATGAAATGCATTCAACAATAATAGAATATGGGTATGGTGATTATTTAGCTTCGTTTAGAAACGTTTGTATGACCGTTCCTGAATTTCAAGAAAATCATCAATTAACAGAAAAAAAAATGATAGAAGCTACTCGTTTGGCTATTAAAGAAGATGGAGCTGAGTCAATAATATTAGGATGCACTTTAGAGTTTGGTTTTTTTGAAAAGATTCAAAAAAGATTTAACATCCCTGTCATAGACCCTTCAATTGCCGCTTTAAAGCAAGCAGAGCAAGCTGCTCGTTTAAAAAATAAATTTGGATGGAAACCATCAAGACAATACAGTACACAAGCTCCGCCTGAATCTGATATAAAACGGTTTGGATTGTTTTCTAAAGAATATCAATTCGGTAATAGAATCATAGTAAACTAATGGAACTAAAGAAGATTACATACCCATTACAAAACGAATATTACAACAAGTCTATTTTTCATATTAAAAATGAAAAATTAGAAATTCAATTTGGTACCGTATTTTTAAAAAAGGGAACTCGAATTCCTGAAAATGGATTCACAAAGCATGACAGTCATGAAATTTCAATTATTCAAAAAGGAAAAATTGAAATGCTTCATGAAGACGGTTCTTTAAAAAGGTATATACAAAGAGGTGATGTGATTTATATTGAAGCTCTTGAGGCTCAAGCAGGAAATGTTATAGAGGATACGTCTATTATTTACACATTAATTAAATAGCATACATATGGAAAATAACCAAAATACGACAAAATGGTACAGTCTTGCAGGGATATGGTTTGGAGGTATTGTAAGTGTACCTGCATTACTGGTAGGAAGTACATTAATAGCTTCGTTACGTTTTAATCATTCTATGTGGGCAGGTTTAATAGGATTTAGTTTTGTCGTACTATTTATGTCATTATTGAGTATCGCTGCAGTAGAAAAAAGAAAGGCAACAGTGTCATTAGCATCAAGTAGTTTTGGTGTAAATGGTGCAAAATTAATTGTCGGCTTAATCATTGGCTTATCAACTATAGGTTGGTTTGGTATACAAAGTAATATAGCGGGCGCTTCATTTTCAAAAATACTAGTTGAAATGAATGGCCCCGAAATCCCTGTATGGTTGTCTTCCATTTTTTGGGGAGGCATTATGGTACTTACTGCAGTTTTCGGATTTAAATATTTAAAATGGCTTAATTACATAGCTGTTCCAGCAATAATTGTATTGCTTATTTATGGATTGGTTATCACATTTCAAACACATAATATTCAAGAAATAATAAACTTTACTCCTAAAGAAAAAATGCCCTTGTTACAGGCTATTGGTTTTACAATCGGTTTTATATCAGTAGGTGGGGTAATTTCTCCAGATTACAATCGGTTTGCAGCCACAAAAAAGGATGCAATCCTTGGCTCAATTTTTGGAATTATACCTTCTGCTCTGTGTCTTCTTGCAATCGGAGCCATTTTAGCGATTACACAAGGTACTTACGATATCGTTGAAATATTCTCAACACTTGGGTTTCCCTTTTTCGCAATGTCAATCCTTATCCTTGCAACGTGGACATCCAATGTTATGAATATTTATTCTTCAGGTTTGGCTTTTAATAATCTTTTAAACCGAGGAGATAAAAATCGTTCAAAAACAACATTAATAGTAGGTTTATTTGGAATCTTATTAGCTGCTTTGGGTGTATTATCACATTTTATGAGTTTTATTTCGCTTCTAACAATTACAATTACACCAATTGCAGGCGTAATGATTTCAGATTATTATATTTCTAAAACATACAAAGAAGATGCTCAAAAATTTAATTGGAAAGGAATTTTTTCATGGATTTCAGGCGTTATATTAATGATAAGTATGACTTCTCAAATAAAAAACATCATAGGAATTATCAGTGCTGCTATCGCATACTATATTCTTCAAAAAATCAATAAAGACCTATGAAAAA
>JAQWOW010000066.1 GCA_029245665.1 Polaribacter sp.
AATTACATTTGGATAATTTACATATTTAGTAAAACGCTTTAATCCCATCAATAACATACGTTGTTCATCTCCTTCAGCAAAAGAAATAATCCCCTCTTTACCATTTTTTATAATGATATCGACAGCATTGTATAAGTATAACTTTGCCATGGAAATTTGTCCCTCTTGCGCATCTTCTCCGAAACGTTTTGCGTTTTTTTCTGCTCTCAATACCGTGGATTCTGCCATGTATACTTCATTTAAAATATTTGCAGCAGCGATTAATAACTGTTGGTGTTTTTCTAAATCTGGTCCAAGTTTTTGAATTGCAGCACCTGCAACCATTAAGAAAACTTTTTTCAGTTTCGAAATCATTTCTTTTTCTTCTGCAAACAATTCTGAAAAATCAGGTGTATCAAAAGAAGGAATGCCCATTAAATCATTGGCAACAGCAGTGGCAGGACCTAATAAGTCAACATGACCTTTCATAGCTTTCTTAATCAACATACCCACAGAAAGCATTCTATTAATTTCATTAGTTCCTTCATAGATTCGTGAAATTCTTGAATCTCTCCAAGCAGCTTCCATAGGGGTCTCTTCAGAAAAACCCATACCCCCAAAAATTTGAATTCCTTCATCAGCGCAAGCCTGAACATCTTCAGAAACGGTTACATTTAAAATAGAACATACAATGGCATATTCTTCTACACCATATAATTCTGCTTCACTATGAGAATTGCCATCGGCCAAACGAGCGTTAATTCTATCTTCAATGTCTTTAGCAGCTCTATAACTTGCAGCTTCCCCAGCGTACGTATTGGTGGCCATTTCAGCTAATTTTCCTTTAATAGCTCCAAAATCTGCTATAGGAGTTTTAAATTGTTTGCGTTCTGTTGCATATTTTAATGCAGTTTCTGTAACTCTTCTTTGAGAGTCTATGCATGCTGCAGCCAATTTAATTCGTCCAACATTTAATGCATTTACAGCAATTTTAAAACCACCTCCACGAACGGATAATATATTTTTTACAGGAACAATAGTGTCATTAAAAAATACCTGACGTGTGGAGCTTGCCCGAATTCCTAACTTGTGCTCTTCCTCACCTAGGGTGATTCCATTTGGGTTAGAAGCGTCATATTCAACAATAAACCCGGTAATATTTTTATCATTTTCAATACGAGCAAAAACAATCATCAAATTACAGAAACCTGCATTCGATATCCACATTTTTTGTCCGTTGATTTTGTAAGATAAACCATCAGCAGAGAGTGTAGCTGTAGTTTTTCCAGAATTTGCATCAGATCCTGCCCCTGGTTCTGTTAAACAGTAGGCACCCATCCATTCTCCGGTTGCTAATTTAGTTACATATTTTTGCTTTTGTTCTTCTGTACCATATAATGTAATTGGCATTGTACCAATACCTGTGTGTGCTCCAAATGCAGTACTGAAAGATCCATTTCCACTTGAGATATATTCACAGGTTAACATTGTAGATACAAAACCCATTCCCATTCCACCATATTCTTCAGGAACAGCTACGCCCAAGAAACCAAGCTCTCCGGCCTTTTTCATAACTTCTTCCGTGAGTTTAAAGTCTTTTGCTTCGAAACGATCTCTATGAGCAATAATTTCACGCTCGTTAAATTCTTTAACGGCTTCTTTCATCATGATTTGTTCTTCTGAAAAATCCTCAGGAGTAAACACATCCTCACATAAAGTTTCTTTTACTAAAAATTGACCTCCTCTTAAAATTTCTTTTTCTGCTTTTTTCATTTTATTTTTTTTCTAATTTTTTAGTTTAAAAATTCAAATACACCAGCGGCACCTTGACCAGTACCCACACACATTGTTACCATACCGTATTTGTTTTTCATTTCTTTTTTACGCATTTCGTCAAATAATTGAACAGATAGCTTAGTTCCGGTGCAGCCTAATGGATGTCCGAGCGCAATGGCACCTCCATTAACATTTACAATTTCTTGGTTTAAATCTAGCTCACGCATTACTGCTAAAGATTGAGAAGCAAAAGCTTCATTCAATTCGATTAAATCGATATCTTTTTGTTGCAATCCTGCTTGTTTTAGTACCTTCGGTATTGCAGCGACTGGACCAATTCCCATAATTCTTGGCTCCACACCTGCAGCTGCATAGTTTACCATTCTAGCAATAGGTTCTATGTTCAATTCTTTTACCATTTCTTCGCTCATTACCATTACAAAAGCTGCCCCGTCACTCATTTGTGAAGAGTTTCCAGCAGTAACACTTCCTCCAGCAGCAAATACTGCACGCAATTTGTTTAAAACAGCAGTAGAAGTTCCTTTTCTTGGACCTTCATCTTTAGTAACTGTATATTTTCGTGTTGCTTTTTTACCATTTGCATCCAAGTAAGTCTCTTCAACTTCTATGGGAGCTATTTGATCTTGAAAACGATTTTCTGCTTGCGCTTTTAAAGCTTTCATGTGAGAATTAAAAGCAAACTCATCTTGATCTTCTCTAGAAATTTTAAATTGATTTGCAACGGCTTCTGCTGTGTTTCCCATTCCCCAATAATAATCAGCATGACCCGATTTGATAGTCTCATAATTCAATTCTGGTTTGTAACCAGTCATGGGAACAGAGCTCATACTTTCTGCACCGCCGGCAATAATGCATTCTGCCATTCCTGCTTGAATTTTAGCCGCAGCCATTGCAATAGTTTCTAGTCCTGATGAACAAAAACGATTAACAGTAACTCCTGGGACATCTACAGAATTCAATCCTATTAAAGAGATAAAACGTGCCATATTTAATCCTTGAGAACCTTCTGGCATTGCATTTCCTACGATTACATCATCTATTCGTTTTACATCTAGATTCGGTAATTCTTTCATCATGTGTTGAATGGTTTCTGCCCCCAACTCATCTGCACGTTTAAAACGAAAAACACCTTTTGGAGCTTTTGCAACTGCTGTTCTATATGCTTTTACGATGTATGCTGTTTTCATAATTTTAGTTTCTTAACGGTTTACCAGTTTTTAACATATGCTGAATTCTTTCCAAGGTTTTTCTTTCTGAACAAAGTGATAAAAACGCTTCTCTTTCAATGTCTAATAGGTACTGTTCAGTAACCATAGTTGGTTCAGATAAATCTCCTCCTGCCATTACATAAGCTAGTTTATTTGCTATTTTTTGATCGTGTGCCGATATATATTTGGAATGTTCCATAGAATCTGTTCCTACTAAAAACATTCCCAAAGCCTGTTTTCCTAGTACTTTTATATTTTTGCGTTTTACAGGTTGTGTATACCCACTTTCTGCCATTAATTTTGCATGTGCTTTTGCAGTAGCTATTTGTCTTTCTTTGTTAACAACAATCGTATCTTTTCCTTTTTGAAGCAGTCCTAAATCGAAGGCTTCATATGCAGAGGTTGATACTTTGGCCATCCCTATCGTTAAAAAGTTTTTTTGTAGAGCATTGAGTTCAACATCACCTTCACTGAAAGAATCTGACGCTCTTAAAGCCATTTCTTTAGAGCCTCCTCCTCCTGGAATTACTCCTACTCCGAATTCGACTAATCCCATGTAGGTTTCTGCGGCAGCTACAATTTTATCTGCGTGTAAAGAAATTTCACAACCTCCACCCAAAGTCATTCCATGAGGGGCTGAAATTGTTGGTATTGACGAGTATCGCATCCGCATCATTGTATCTTGAAAATATTTTATAGCAGAATTTAACTCA
>JAQWOW010000086.1 GCA_029245665.1 Polaribacter sp.
TCTGTGGTGTCTTTCTCATATTGAACGGATTTATACCCAATGAAAGAATTGATGAGTTTATTTATTAAAAAAACTACAATATCAATTGTTTAAACATGATTAATAAAGATAGAATTACGGTACTTCCAGAAAATATCAACAAACATATTTTACGCCAAGCTCTAAAACATAGGAAAACAAGAGCAAAACTAAAAATAAAATATAATTATAACGAGAAAAGTTTAAAACATGTTTTACCCCAATTTTCAACTAAGAAAGAAATAAATTAAAAAAATTAGTGCTTTTATTTACCAAAAAAATTATCAGCATCATTGATATCAGCCATCAATTTACTTTTATCTATCTCAACTGATTTTACAGGTTTTAATGTTTTAAAAGTGTAGGTTGGATTCACCCAAGGCCAATCCTCTAAAACAGTTGCAGAAGTTGGTTTGCTTCCTCTCATCATTTGCAAGGGAATATTAAAATTCTCTGTGCTTCCATCAATATAAACAACCTCAACATCTATTGGCATTGGCATTTTCCCAATTCTTTCTAGGGTTATGGTCTTTCCTTCAACAGATTTTATCCCATAATCTATGGTATGCGTTGTTTGTATCCATTCGTTTAAATACCAATCTAAATGAATGCCAGAAACTTTTTCCATAGAACGTTTAATATCATTTGGCGTTGGGTGTTTAAAACTAAAATCTGTAAAATATTTTTTGATTCCTTTTGCAACATTTTCTTTGCCAATAACGTATTCTAACTGACTTAGAAAGATGTTTCCCTTAGAATAACTTGCTGTACCATAAGCCCAATTTGTATTGAAGCGGTCTGCATGTGTAGACAGTGGTTCTTCATACCCTCTTTCTACAATCATTTTATAGCTTTCGTAAGAGCCATCATGAGGGTTTTCATTGCCCTCAGCTAAAATTAAATTTTCTGCTTTGTTTGAAATGTACGTTGTGAAACCTTCGTCCATCCAAGCATGTAAGCTTTCGTTAGACGCCAATAAAAACTGAAACCAAGTATGTGCCATTTCATGAGCTGTAACACCAAAAAGGCTGCCAAAATTTCTTTCTCCCTTAATTAAAGTTCCCATTGCATATTCCATTCCGCCATCACCTCCTTGTATCACAGAGTATTGTTTATAAGGATATTGACCTACCTGCTCACTAAAATAATTCATTAGCTTTGCGGTAGGCTCTTGCAGGTCTCTCCAGTTTTTTAAGTATTTTTCTTCAAGGGTTTTCTTATATAAAAAATGTAAATCTACCCCGTTTTCCATTTTTAAAACATCGTGTGTATATGCTGGATCAGCTGCCCACATAAAATCATGCACATTGGGTGCTTTAAAATGCCATGTTAACTTTTCTGATGAAGGTCTGTTTAAAGGGAGTGATTTGTCTTCATAACCGTGACCTATTTCCTGAGGGTTTTGAAGATATCCTGTACCACCAACAACATACTTTTTATCAATCTTTAATGTTACCTCAAAATCTCCCCAAACCCCGTGAAATTCTCGACCAATATAAGGAGGAGTATGCCAACCTTCGAAATCATATTCTGCCATTTTTGGATACCATTGCGACATGGAAAGTGCAACTCCTTCTTTATTATTTCTTCCAGAACGACGAATTTGAATAGGCACTTGCGCCTCAAAACTCATTTCTAAAGTAACCGTTTTACCAGATTTTATAGGCTCATTTAATTGAACTTCTAAAATTGTTCCAACCGTTTCATAAGTAACATCTTCGCCGTTTTGCTTTAGAGAATGTACGTTGATATATCCGATTTCATTCGGTTTTAATTTACCAATTCTATCACGAACTCTTCTATCAGGGTCTTTAATGTTTAGCGACCTCACATCCATTTGAGAGCCAGGCTGAAAAGCATTAAAATACAAGTGATAAAATACCCTATCCAAGTCGTTTGGAGAATTATTTGTGTACACTAGAGTTTGTGTTCCTTTGTATTGATATTTGTCTACATCAACATCAATATCCATTGTATACGAAACGCGTTGTTGCCAATAAGTATTTTTTGACTCAGAAATAGATTCTTTTAAAAGCTTACAAGAGCTTAACAGTAAAACTAATACTCCTAAAAAAACTATTTTTTTCATTTTCGTTATTTTAAATTATAATAGGGTTTATTTCTTCCCTTTGAGCATTCTATCAGCCATTTTTATGGCATTGTACGCGTTTACAACACGTCCCGAAACAGACAAATCTGCAAACGGAACTTTTTCATCTTTTGTTCCGGGTTTTATAACATCAAAATTGATTTTAGTTCCGGAATTCATTAAAATATGTTTCACTTGACTCGCAGATAATTGTGGATAGTAAGAACGAATTAAAGCAGCAATGCCCGCTACTGTGGGTGCAGCCATTGAAGTTCCGCTCAAAGCTTCATATTTGTCTTTTGGTACCGTAGA
>JAQWOW010000087.1 GCA_029245665.1 Polaribacter sp.
AAATGTGCATCACACGTATTGCAAAGTACTTCAACTCTTATCATCCCAAAAGAAACGTCTTTGTGGTATTTTATGGCATTTTCTTTAATTGGCTGCGTGAAACTTGGCCATCCAGAACTTGATTCAAATTTTATCGTAGAATCAAACAAGGGCGTGTTACAACAAATACAGTTGTACAGTCCTTCGTCATAGATACTACACAATGCTCCTGAATGTGGTCTTTCTGTTCCTTTCTGTCTTGTAATTCTGTATTGTTCGGGTGTTAATTGGGTTTTCCATTCTAATTCAGACTTCTTAATTCTTTTATCTGGAGTTGGATTTCCTTTTGATGTAAAGCTGAGTACTTCTTTCCATGTTAACATACATAATTGTTTTAAGAGCTTGTATTGATAATTTTACATTGTATGAATACTGCAATGATAATTCGTTGTAAAAATAAACATACAGTTTTTAAAATTAGTTAGGGGCTTGTTAAAAATATTGAATTAATTGCCAAAAATTTTTCCTAGGAAGAAGCTCATGATACTCAAAGCAACCTTTCTATTTATATTTTTTGAGAAAAAGGAAGAATAATTAAATTAAAGTTATATTATTGTTAAGTTTAGAGGTCCTAAAATGACTTTTCAAAGAGTTACAATAAAACGTTTATAATAAAAAAGTGTAATATCGATACTTCCAAAGATTTTGATCTAGAATTTATGAATATTTCTGAGGAGCCAATTGCTCTTAAAGAAATAGCATCTGAAATTCATAAATTTAAAAGCATTTCGCTAGAAGAAATGAATGCTGTTTCATTAATGAAAAGGACAGATACAAAGTATATTATTCATGTTAATTCTCTGGCGCCAATCCTAGACGATCTTCAAAAAAAATACCAAGTTTTAGAAATAGATTCTAGAAGAATTATGAATTATTCTTCTGTATATTTTGATACTCCAGAATTTAAATTCTATTTTGACCACCATAATGGAAGAGTTCATAGAACAAAAGTAAGACAACGTAAATATGTAGATTCTGAGTTGACTTTTTTAGAAATAAAGCAAAAGAATGGCAAAGGAGAAACCAATAAATCAAGAATTGAAATAGCAGATTTTGAATTGGATTTATCAACAAAATCGAGGGAGTTTATTTCTAAAGTTACGGGTCAAGTATTTGATTTACAACCAAGTTTATGGAATCGTTTTAAAAGAATAACGCTTGTGAATCTCAAAGACAACGAGAGAGCTACTATCGATATAAATTTAACATATTCAATGAATGATAAAGATAAAAGGTATGAAAATATAGTCGTAGTTGAAGTTAAGCAACATCGGTTTGATAGAAAATCGATGCTTGTAAAAACACTAAAAAAATATAAATATAACCCATACAGCATTAGTAAATATTGTATTGGCATTGTGAATTTATATGAACATTTAAAGTATAATTTATTTAAAAGAAAATTACTAAAAATCACTAAAATATCTTTGTAATTATGGATTTCATGAACATCCCCCTTTTTGATGAGGACTTTTATAAAATGGCCTTCCTTTTTTTTATCAACGTTTTTTTTCTGTCGATTATCATTCGTTGGTTTTATTATGGCTCGACCCCTAAAAAAAACTATTTATTCACCTATTATTTAATTGGTTTAATCGTATTTTTCTTGTGTTTTACACTTAAAAAATACAAGTTAGATATTGGTTTGGCCATAGGGCTTTTTGCAATATTCGGGATTATAAGATATCGAACAGAGTCGATTCCTATTAAAGAAATGACCTATTTATTTATTGTCATTGGAGTTTCTTTAATGAACGCATTTGTGAATAAAAAAATGAGTTATGCAGAAATTATTTTTGCCAACTCTGCGATTGTTTTTACAATAGGAATCATTGAGAAAGTATGGAATTTAAACTATGAGGTTACCAAAGAAATTGTCTATGAAAACAT
>JAQWOW010000097.1 GCA_029245665.1 Polaribacter sp.
GCTACAATTTTATCTGCGTGTAAAGAAATTTCACAACCTCCACCCAAAGTCATTCCATGAGGGGCAGAAATTGTTGGTATTGACGAGTATCGCATCCGCATCATTGTATCTTGAAAATATTTTATAGCAGAATTTAACTCATCATATTCTTGCTCGACAGCCATCATAAAAATCATTCCTATATTTGCACCCACAGAAAAGTTGGCTGCTTGATTACCAATAACCAATCCTTGGTGCTCCTTTTCAGCCAAATCAATTGCTTTGTTAATGCCAATTAGAACATCGCCACCAATGGTATTCATTTTAGATTGGAATTCTAAATTTAAAATTCCATCTCCTATATCTTCAATAATTACACCAGCATTTTTCCAAACTTCGTTTGATTTTCTGATGTTGTCTAAAATAATGAAAGATTCTTGACCCGGTTTTTTTGTTTGAGATTTAGAAGGAATATCATAATAGTAGGTTGCCCCTTCTTTTACAGAATAAAAAGATGTTTCACCGTTTGCTAACATTTCTCTAACCCAAGTTGCAGGCTCTTTTCCTTCATCTTTCATGATTTCTACTCCTTTGGCAACACCAATGGCATCCCAAATTTGAAAGGGTCCGTGTTCCCACCCGAATCCGGCTCTTAAACCATCATCAATTCTGTAGAGTTCATCAGAAATTTCAGGAATTCTATTTTGAACATACGCAAACATTGCGGCAAAGCTCTTTCTGTAGAACTCACCTGCTTTGTCTTTACCATCGACTAATACTCTAAAGCGGTCAGTTACAGTATCAATTTTTTTTGTTAGTTCTAGAGTTGCAAATTTTGCTGATTTTTTTTCTCTATATTCTAGGGTGTTTAAATTTAAGGAAAGAATATTTTTTTTGCCATTGGCATCCTTGGTCATTTTGTAAAAACCCTGTTTGGTTTTACTTCCCAACCATTTGTTTTCCATCATTTTGTTTATGAAATCTGGAATCACAAACTGATCTTTCATTTCATCTTCTGGACAATTGTCTTTGACCCCATTTGCTGTATGAACAAGAGTGTCTAAACCAACGACATCAATGGTTCTAAAAGTTGCAGATTTTGGGCGACCAATGACAGGACCGGTCAATTTATCTACTTCTTCTATTGTTAATCCCATTTCTTTTACAATATGAAATAAATTCATAATTCCAAAAATACCGATTCTATTTCCAATAAATGCTGGCGTATCTTTAGCTAAAACAGCTGTTTTTCCTAAAAACTTTTCACCATACATCATTAAAAAATCTGTCACAGTTTGA
This sequence comes from Polaribacter sp., assembly GCA_029245665.1. Classification (GTDB taxonomy): domain Bacteria; phylum Bacteroidota; class Bacteroidia; order Flavobacteriales; family Flavobacteriaceae; genus Polaribacter. Next base: position 1,279 of record JAQWOW010000097.1, read on the forward strand.
TCACATTTAGGACCAGGAACAACCTCAAAAAGTTTTAAATATCTTGGTGGATTGAAAAAGTGAGTTACTGCAAAATGTTTTTGGAAATCTTCACTTCTTCCCTCATTCATAAATCTAATAGGAATACCAGAAGTATTTGATGAGATAATAGTTCCTGGTTTTCTGTGTTTTTCCAACTTTTCAAAGACTAATTTTTTTACGTCTAGTCTTTCTACAACAACTTCCAAAATCCAATCTGCATCTGCTACTTTTGAAATGTCATCTTCTAAATTCCCTGTCGTAATTCGATCTGCAAATTTTTGATTGTAGATGGGAGAAGGTTTGGATTTTAGGGAAGTTTTCAGCGCATCGTTCACCAGGCGGTTTCGTACAACTTTGTCTTCGAGCGATACCCCTTTTGCCTTTTCTTTGTCGTTGAGTTCTTTTGGAACAATATCCAATAATAGAACCTCAACTCCAATGTTTGCAAAGTGACATGCAATTCCACTTCCCATAATTCCAGAGCCAACTATTGCTACTTTTTTTATTCTTCTAGTCATTAGGCTATTTTTTTTGGAGTGCTTTTGTATTTATATTTTCATAAATATCTTTTTCTGCAATCATTTTGTTAATTGTTGATGTTACTTTGAAAAAACCTTCTAACTCTTTTTCAGAAAGTTGTCCTTTTATAGTTTCGTTAAACTGTATTACATGTCCTTTAGAAATTTTTCGCATTTCTTTCCCATAATCAGTTAATTTTATAATGACGCTTCTTCCATCTTCAGGATTTTTTTCTCTACATATAGCCCCTTTATCTTCCATTGCTTTTAAAATTCTTGACAGACTTGTAGGTTCCATTCCCATTGAAGGACCTAATGCTGTAGATGGCGT
>JAQWOW010000103.1 GCA_029245665.1 Polaribacter sp.
GCAATACCCGATTTTATAAAGGCTTGTGCTTGAATAACACCTTCTATCCATCCAGGACATCCAAATAGAATATCATAAGCGACACAATTGGGATTCTCAATTTCTAATTTGTACTTTACCCGTGTTGCTATACTGGGTAAAGTATCTGCTTGAATCGTTCCTTGCTTTACATCGCCAAAATTATGTGCAACAATGATATAATCTAATTCCTCTTTGTCTATGTTCGCATCTTCTATCGCTTTTTGGGCTGCAAAAGAGGCTAAATCTGAAGTTGTGTATTCATCTTTTGCATATCGTCTTTCTGAAATACCTGTAATTGATTTAAATTTTTCGATAATAACAGTATTATCAGCTGAAAAGCTTGAACCGTCATTATTTAAAAATTCATCTCGTAAAAAATCGGCATTCTCTTTTTTTAAAGATGGAATAAAAGTCCCTGTACCAGTAATTTTTGATGCGATCATTTTTTAAAATTATTATTAATTTTTTAAAAATACGGAGTTTAATTATGAAACTGAGGTCAAATCGAATAAAAAAACGAAATCTAACAACGGAAATAACTTTTGTTTTTTCTCATATTAATGCAACTTTAATTGCATAACTGTGACTATAGAGTGGGCTCTAGACTTCATTCTTTCAGAAGTATCAGTTAAATACACGATCTCATTTGTTTGAAAAATACGATATCCAAATGGTGAAATGTTCTTTCTAAAAGCAGTGTCTAGTTTCATGTTTTTAAAGTGGTTTACATAGTCAAAGTACTAGGTGACTGTAATTTATGAATCCTATTTTACAAATAAGAGCTATCGAAAGAAAAGGGCAGTAATGACAGTAATGAGGATGTTTTTACAATCTCACCGACTTCCCCCATAAAAAGGACTTTAAAAGGCGCTTTTTGATTGATTTCGTATTCAGAGAGGGTTTGCCTACAAGCTCCACAAGGTCCGATGGGAGTATTTACTTTTGCAATAGTTGAACTTGCAGAAATGGCCAATTTAATAATTTTTACATTTGGATAGGTTGAACTCGCTTTCCATATAGCAACTCTTTCTGCACACATCCCAGATGGATATGCCGCACTTTCTTGATTATTTCCTTCAATAATTTCACCATTCTCTAACAATAAAGCAGCACCAACATAAAATTTAGAATAGGGAGCGTATGCTTTTTTTCTAGCTTCTATTGCTTTTTTCATCAATAGATTGTCTTCTGCTGAAAGCTCGGAGATGTCTTTATAAACGATCGCAGAAGTTGAAATTTCAATTTTTTTCATAAAAACTTTGTTGGTCAAAAAAAGCAGTCTAACTAGACTGCTTTTAAATTTTTTATAAACATACTAAAAAAAAATGAGTTTTAATAATCCTCGAAAACTTCACCTAAATCAAATGATAAGGAAAATCGCAAAGAATTTTCTAAAGGGTTATTTACATCTGAAGAATTGATTAGGTAGGATAAATCTATATTTAAAGCATTGGTTTTGAAGCCACCACCCATAGTAAAATACTGTCTATTTCCTTTGTCTTGGCTCTCATGAAAATACCCTCCTCTAATAGCAAATGCATTGTTGTATAAATACTCTGCTCCTAAAGCATATGTGAATTCCTTTATCTCTTCACTAAATCCACCTGGTGCGTCACCAAAAGATTGAAAAAGTCCACTTACCCATCCAACGTTGTCATCTTTACCAGAAAGTATTTCGGTTGTATCCCCATCTCCATCCTCATCATTAAAATCTCTAGTTGGTGGAGTTGGTACTAATAATTTTGTAAATTCTACTGTTGTCGAAATTGTGTTGTAATCGTCTAAAATAAAATCAAAACCACCACCTAATTTCAAATTAGTTGGAATAAAATCCTCATTCCCTATTGTGTAAGACACTTTTGGCCCAATATTGGAAATATTAAAACCTATTCTATAACGACCATTAAAATCTCCGTAGTTTTCTTCTAATGACTGATAATACCCAGAAACGTCTACCGCAAAAGAATTTATAGGTTGTAATGAATTACCAACTGTTCCATTAAAAGCAAGGTTGGATCTAATATATTTTAGAGAAACACCTCCAGAAAAAGTTTCACTTAATTTTAAAGCATAAGATCCTGTGAAAACAAATTCATTAGGATTTATTGTTCCGTTGGGATTACCACCACTGTCAGTTAAGTCTATCTGCCCTAAAGAAAAATATCTAAATTCTGCACCCCAAGCAGCATTTTCACTGAATCTATTCGTATAAGCAGCACTTCCTATAAAAATATCATCCGTTAAGTTACGTAGCCAAGGAGAATATGTGATTCCAAATTTTACTTGCCTATCGCTAAATACCATTTTAGAAGGGTTATGAAATAAGGAGAAAGCGTCTGCAGATGTTGCAACCCCCATATCTCCCATACCCCCAGACCTCGCATCAGGTACAATTAATAAAAATGGAGCTGCGGTTGTTATTGCATTTTCTTGGGCTTGCATTTTAAAAACACATAACGCAGAAATTAAAAAATAAATACCTAATTTTTTCATGGTTTTTTATTGTTGTTTATTTATTTATTTTACAAATATAATTTTTTATTAGAGTATTACTAATTTCTCGAACTTTTCTGATGTTAAATTAGTTATTGTTGATTTTACTTTTAATTTATAAATGTAGACCCCTTTCCCAATTTTGTTTCCAAAATCATCCAAACCATTCCAAGAAATACTTCTTGACAAATTACCTGTTGTAATTATGTTTTGATTGATTGTTTTAATCAACTTACCAGAAATAGTAAATACCTGAACCTGAACTTCTAACGCTTCATTTGGTTTGTTATGATTGAACCAAAATTCTGTATAATTCACAAAAGGATTCGGGTAGTTTAAAACATTTTCTAGGTTTAAAATAGCGTCACTAACAACTGTAAAATTTAACGTAGTTTCAGAAGAATTATTATAAGTATCCCACGCTTTAATTTTTATGGAATGAGGACCTACTTCTAAATCTCTTAATTTGTAGTTTACTTTTCCTTTTGTATAATCATTCAATTCCGTTTGATAAAAATCATTTAACGTAATTGGATTCGTTGTGTCGCCGTCTAAAATACCAACAATATCATGATCTACAGCGGTTATAGAAGTATTGATTCCACTTGAATCTGATAAAACTGCGATTAAATTCGGAGAAGCATTGGTGTTAGCACCATCTATAAATGACTCATCATTCATGAATAGGTTTATTTCTGGACCAACGGTATCTTCAGGGGCATTTTTATCGATTCCTCCAACTACCACATCAAAATTATATCCTGCTTTGTCTATTTTACCATTTTCTGCATAAAAGCTTAATTTTCCTTTTCCGTAGGCAATTTTAATATCTTTAGGTACAATAAAATCAAATTTAAAGGTTCCATTTTCAACAGTAGACTTCCCTCTGAACAACTTACTATCTTGGGTATCAAATATCATTTTAATGCCAAAGCCATCATTATCAAGTGTTGTTTTATCTATTCGCTTGTCAAACACTGTGGTTGAAAGTGATCCGTTAAAATCATTTAGAACAACATTTGTATTATCTACAACAACGCCCTCAAAACTGACTTTAGACAATGCTTTTAAAGTATCTATAGGTTGGGATAGCTCTTTGCCATTCATTTTTGTTATTAAGACGTTTGGTTTGGGAACTGATAATTTCATCGCTGGATCACCAAAATGATATATAAAAAATTTTTGTGTATTGGAAAACTCATTTTTAGTCTTCATTAAAGATTCTGCAATGGTTAAATCTTCATTCTCAAACTCCAATAATATTCTAATCAACTGAAGGTTAAAGTTTTGACCAACAGATATAAAAACTTCTCTAGTTGTAGTAATCATACTTGCAGCCCCTCCTTTAGGATTCCAAAGTGTCAGCTCTCCAGCAGTAGTTCTTGACGGATTGTCAAACCGAGAGAAATCACAGGTAACAGTAATCAAAAGTGGTAATGTATTTGGATTGTTAAAATTCTGTATTTGTGATTTATCTAAAATTCGTTCTGAAGCAAAACCGTCTTCACCTCCATGACCAAAATAATCAAAGACTAAAGTTCCTTTTTCAATGGCATTTGTAATGGCTTCTTTTACTTCTGGATACCGCTCACCACCGGAAGAATTCTCCTGTACATAAGAATCTAAATAAATTTTATTGATGTTAAAAATAGGTTTGTTTACTTTAATTTCATCTGCAATAGATTCTACACCTTGTTCGATAACCTGTTCTCCATTTGCATCGATATCATCTGCTAAAAAAGTGATTGTATTTCGCCAATCTCCAATCGCGTCTTTATTATAGTAGGTTAATATTTTGTCTACTACTTCTTTTGCTTGAACAATTGTTGAAACTGGAATCCGACTTGATGCTACGTCTATTGTATGTCTTGAGGACATTTCGCCTTCATTATCATCTAACATTACAAAAAAATCGTCAGTAACATAGGAAGTTGCTAGATTGAAGCTTTTTTCAGATAACTTTACCGGAACGATGTTGTTATTGCCCGTTATTCTATCTTTATAGTCATAAGAAGCATCTCCAAAAAAACAAACATATTTTAATTTTTTTTCTACTGTAGAATTAGTAGTATGCACATGCTTGATAAAATCTCTAATACCGGTAATGTCTTTAGAGCCAGAAGAAAACTCGTTATAGATCTCGTCTAGAAGCACCACTTTCGTTGAAAGATTTGAATTGTTCTGATGATAATCCGCCAGTCTTTGTGCCTCAGAAAATAATTCAGAATTTGTAATTACTAAGTAATTGATATCTTGTAAAGCATGTAAATTTTGGTTTACAACCCTTCCGTTTTTAAGTAATTTAGGTGTGTAATAATCATTTTGACTCAATACTACATACTCATTTAAAACTCCTCCATTGTCTTTAAAAGTAAAATCACTCGTATTATCTTCTTCATTTATAATATTTTTTGGCTCTAATGGATTACTTACATCCCAAACTTGAAAAATAGTTGAATTATCTTGAATTTTATATTTTACAGGCCCAACAGTGTTTGCCTGCTCAAAACTTCTAAAAGAAAACTGATTTCCATTGGCTATTAGTTCCTTTTTACCAACTACTTCAATAAAATCTAAAAAGGCCTTTGCTGAGGGATTCCCTCGATTATCATAGGTTATAGAAACATCAATTATATCTCCTGATTTTTGCACTTCTGCTGTTCTTTCTGATACAGACGCCTTGGTTAGTGAACTTGGGTTTAAAGAAGAAAAGTTAAGATCATAAAGAGCTTCACCATTTACTTTTACTGCCATAGTTGTTGAACCAAAAGACATAGAAACTCCTCTAATCCTTATAGAAAGAGGATCATTTGAAATGGCATTAGGAAAAGGAATCTTAAAATGTTGTGTGTTTTCAATATTAAAATCATCATCAAAAAACCATTGTGTTCCTGCTGCTAAAATATTTATTTCTTCTTTCTCAAGAAAAACATAGTCATCAAAAGTTGTTATTTGGGAGATTGCATTTGCTGTTAATGAACTTTTTTGCTGAACTCTTTTCCCGTCTGTGTTCGAAACTGTAAGAAAGTAATATGCTTCATTAGAGTAGATGTTTTGTCGATGCTTTGCTGTATTCTGCTCTGTGTCTACTATCCAATCATGTGCCCCTTTGGCATAAAAAAGAATAAAATCTGAAGAGTCAAAAGAGCCATCGTTTTCACCTTTGATATAGATGGCATTCTCTTGTAAATCATTGTATCTAAAATCAGAATTCAAAACTGGCAGGAGGTTTCCTCCATTTCCATAAATGTGGATTTTCTTTGGGTTTAAGTCGTTTGTAGAAACCCCAAGTTGTTGTAAAAAATTTTTATCAATTTTAAAAACACCTGAAGTGTCAACTGAAAACTTAAACCAATCACCTGAAGACAATACAGAATTAACAGTTTGTGCAGAAATTATTTGAACAAAAAAATAAATTAAAATAAGTGGAATCAGTCTTTTCATAATCGTATTCAAAGAACGCAAATTATTTATATATATTTTAGCACTAAGGCATATAAATTATACGAAAACTAAAAAGTTTTCGTTTTCTAAAATATATTGCAATAAATATGCCTTTAAAACTTATAAATAACTTGATTAAATATATATTTATTGTAAATTGCAATATTATAATAAAACCCCAAATAATTTTCAATTAGGAAATGAGAAATGTATTTAAAATAGTAACTGTAGTTCTATCATTATTAACATTGGCAAGTTGTGATTTATTTAAAACCACTTCACGAAACTCAAAACTCACAGGGATCCCTTTTAACAATAATGGGTTCGCCAACTTTAACAAATCAAATGGTACTAGAAGCCAAGAAATTCCAATGGGAATGGTTGCGATAGAAGGTGGTTATTTTACTATGGGACAGGTTCAAGACGATATTATGTTTGATTGGAACACGACTCCTAAAAGTATGCATGTCCGTTCATTTTATATGGATGAAGCAGAAGTAACCAATGCTGAGTACTTATTGTACGTTCAATATACAAAAGATGTTTTTCCTCCATCAGATGAAAAATTCAAACATATCTACAATTCAGTTTTACCTGACACATTAGTATGGAGAAAGAGCTTAGGAAATTCGGATATTTTATATGAGAATTACCTGAGACATTCAGCCTATGCAGATTACCCTGTTGTCGGTGTTAGTTGGTTGCAGGCAAACAAATATTGTAAATGGAGAACAGACGTTGTTAATTTAAAGAAATTAATAGACAAGGGATACATCAAAAATATTTTTAAAAATGATAGTTTAAGAAATTTTTTTGATACTGAAGTTTTTTTAGCTGATTCGGACAGGCTTTTTGACGGTGATTCAACTGTTTATAAAAGAGGAATTAGAACCAGAAGTTCTGCAAGAAACTCTCAAAGCTCTTTTCAAGGAAGAAAAATTACAAAAGCGGACGGAGTGCTTCAACAAAAATTTAGGTTGCCAACTGAGGCAGAATGGGAATACGCTGCCAAAGCAAATATTGAAAACAGAGAATATAACATCATAAGAGGCAGAAAAAAATATGCTTGGAATGGTAAATACACCAGAGAAACTTCTAAAAGATTTAAAGGAGATCAATTGGCAAACTTTAGACAAGGTATAGGAAACTATAGTGGTATTTCTGGATGGAGTTCTGACGGTTCTCCCATTACTAATAAAGTTAAATCTTATCCACCAAATGCATTTGGTCTGCATGATATGTCTGGAAATGTTTCTGAATGGGTAGCTGATGTTTACAGACCAACTATAGATAACCAAGCGAATGACTTCAATTATTTTAGAGGTAATATGTTTACCAAGAAAATGATTGATAAAGACGGAAGAGTGGTCATCGCTGACATTTCCGACAATGCAGAAGTTGAATATGAGATGCTACCAAATGGAAAAATATCTCCAAAACAATTGCCTGGAAGTATTAAATATATTCCAATTACTAAAGATGATATGACATATAAAAGAAACTACAAAGTTTCTGACTATAGTGATATTGGAGATGGAGACTTAAATTCATCTAGATTCTATCAGGATGATGAAGATCGATTTTCTACCAGAGCAACAATGTATAATTCTCCCAGAGAACCAACTAGAGAAATAGATCCGGATACAGGTGAAGAAGTACTTGTGAAAGATGCTAAAAAAAGAACTACATTGATAAGTAATAAAACAAGGGTATATAAAGGGGGCTCCTGGGCTGATAGAGAATATTGGTTAGACCCTTCTCAAAGAAGATATTTGCCAGAATACATGGCTACAAACAATATTGGTTTTAGATGTGTTACTGATGGTATTCGACCAATGTCAAATAATAATAAAACAGCTAGAAATCTATCCAGATAAAATCAAATCAAAAATCAAAAAAACCTCACTGTTTTTCCTACAGTGAGGTTTTTTTTATATTTTTAAAAGATGAAGATTAAAGATATTTATGATGTATACTCTAACTACTTTCTTGTTGATACAGACACCAGAAAGATCAGAGAAAATACCGTATTTTTTGCCCTAAAAGGAGAGAATTTTAATGGCAATGAATTTGCCGAAAAGGCGCTTAAACTAGGAGCTAGTTATGCTATTGTTGACGAGAAAAAGTACAACACTCACAAAAATATTATTCTCGTAAAGGATGTTTTAAAAACACTTCAAAAATTAGCCAATTATCATAGAACCGTTTTAAAAACTACTATTATTGGAATTACAGGTAGCAATGGAAAAACCACCACAAAAG
>JAQWOW010000107.1 GCA_029245665.1 Polaribacter sp.
CTCCAATACCAATATTTACAACATCGGTAATCGATTTTCCTGTATACCCTTTCCATTTTCCAGAAATAACTTTATTACTAAAGCTTTTAATTTTTCTTAAAGCAGACTGTATTTGTGGTTTAATGTTTTTCCCTTGCACCAACAAAGGGTCGTCTGAGGTACTTCGCAAAGCGGTATGTAAAACTTCCCTTCCTTCTGTGACATTGATTACCGCTCCAGAAAATTGTTTTTCAATAGCGTCTTTTAGATCCACTTCTTCTGCTAATTCTAACAATAAGTTAAGGGTCTCTTTGGTAATTCTATTTTTAGAAAAATCGACAAATAAGTCATCAAATTGAATCGAAAAATCGTCTTTTCTATTTTCCTTTTTGTCTAAATCTTTTATATTGATATGCTGTATATCCTTAAAATGATTTGTTAATTTTTGCCAAGCGCTTGTTGTTGTGGGGTTGATGTTTGTTAAAGCCATTTTCTAATTTTGAGCAATAGTTTCTGTAATTACTCTTGTTTGTTGTGTTGAAATTTGTTTATGATCTAATTGATATTTAAGAGGTTTGATAAACTCTAGATATTTCGGTTTTAAGTTCTTTTTTAGAGGTTTTGCGGCAGGCAACTTTTGTTTAAAGGGGTCTACTTCCCTCCCGTTTTTCCAGAAACGATAACATACATGTGGCCCTCCAGTGTTCCCAGTCATACCCACCCAGCCAATAACGTCTCCTTGTTTCACGTATTGACCTTTTTTAACCTTCCGTCTTTTCATGTGAAGATATTGGGTAGAATACGTATTGTTGTGTTTAATTTTTACATAATTGCCGTTCCCTCCTTTTTTTGCAGATTCCGTAACGGTTCCGCTAGCGGTTGCCAAAATCGGAGTTCCTACATTGGCTGCAAAATCAGTTCCTCTATGTGGCCTAACTCTATTTCCATAGTAAGCAATTTTTCTTCTTAGATTGTATCTTGATGAAATTCTATATTGAAACTTTATGGGTGATTTTAAAAACTGACTGCGAAGCATGTTTCCTTCATCATCATAATATTCTGGAATTCCTAGAAGCGAATCTGCAGTGTACCTAAACGCATATAAATCTTTCCCTTTATGCTTAAAAATTGCCGATTTAACCTCTCCATAACCCGCAAAAATAGTATCGTCTATAAATTTTTCTTCATACACAAACTTAAAAGAATCTCCTTTTTGAAGTTTGTAAAAATCTAAGGTCCAAGCATAAATATCTGCAATTGTCCAGGTTAAATTAGGAGTCAAATGCAAGCTATCCATCGCTACAGATAAACTTGAATTGACAACCCCTTTCGTAGTTTTTAAAATTGTTTTGATTGGTTTTTTGTAGCGTGTCGCGAGAATTACTGAATCTTTGAAATCTACTATCGTGGCATTGATTTTATCGTGTTTGTAAATAAAAACTTGCGCTTTTTCGGTAGAATCCTTTCTTGCCAAAATAGTGTATGGCTTTCCAGCTCTCACTCTTCTTACGTCAAAGGTTTCTTTTATTGAACTTGCAATTTGATTTATTTTAGGGTAAAAGAT
>JAQWOW010000108.1 GCA_029245665.1 Polaribacter sp.
TGCTTACCAAGGTAAAAGGCTTTTAGGCTCCTGAGGAAAACTGCCTATTGAAGCTTCGTCAAAATGTTTCTTAAATCTATTTAAAATAGTTAGAAATATATAGAATCTTACCAATTAATTCTTGCTAGAATAGGGTAGTGGTCTGAATACTCTTCGGAAAAAGTAGTGTATTGATTGATTTTTGCGGAATTATCTGCGATAATAAAATCAATTCTAAAAGGAAACCAGTAATTGTATGTTTTTCCAAAACTTATTCCTGCTTCAATAAAAGCATCTTTTTTGTTTTTTGAAATTTGATTGTACACCCAAGAATATGCTGTATTGTTAAAATCGCCACAGATTATTTTTTTTCTTTTCCATTTTTGCTCATGAGCTAAAAATAATTCAGTTTGTGCTACTTGTTTTAAAAAGTTTTGTTCGATTTTCTGTATTAATTTTTCTGAATCTTTTTCCCCTAGATTTTCTTTTTTAGGAGATATATTAAGTGATTGTAAATGAAAATTATAGATTCTAATGGTATCTTTATCTCTAATAATATCTGAAAAAATGATATCATTTACAGTATTTTCTAATTTTAGAGAACCTTTATTTATTATTGGAAATTTAGAATAAATAGCCATTCCTAATTGGTGCTTTTCATTCTTATTTTCTATGTATTTGTGTGGGAAATCAAAGGCATATTCTTTTGAAGAAATATTTTCCTGAATAGTCAAGATATCAGGATCATTTTCTTTTATTAAAGAAAAAATATTTTTTTTAACATCATTTTCTTTTATCCATTCTAAACGATTAAACATTCGAACATTATAACTCATTACTTTTAAATCTGAATTTAAAGAAGTATTTTTCTTCGATAGTTTGTAGAATGGAGTAAGTACAAACCATCCAATGAGCAAAATTAAACCAGATAACAAAAGCTGTTTTTTTAGTTTCGTTAACCAATATAAAAAGAAAGCGATATTTATGATTAATAGAACAGGTACAAAAAGACTTAAAATTGCAAGAATTGGAGTGTTTTTTGGAGAGATATATGGCAATGCATAAGATAATAATAGAAGGGTAGATAATAAAGAGTTTATGAAATATATAAACTTGTCAAAAAATGATAGTCTTTTCATACTATTTTCTTCCTTGTTTAAATAAAAAGTCTTTTTCAGCTTTGCTTAAAGTATCATATCCAGACTTACTTATTTTATCTAAAATACCATCAATTTGTTGTTGAGTTAAGGAAGTACTTTTATTTAAATTCGATTTTTTACCAGATTTATAAACTGTCCTTAAATGTTTTTTTGATTTGAAAAGGGATGCAATTTTTTCCCAAATTTTTATTTTTTTATCAGATACTTGATTTACATATAAAAAACCAAATAAGGCACCTCCCAAATGAGCAAAATGTCCACCCGCATTCGTGCCAGACAATGCTAGAATATCCAATCCGATCCAGATCGCGGCTAAATTCCATAATTTTACAAACCCAATAAAACGAAGTTTTAATTGATAGTTTGGAATATAGGTTGTAATACCAATAAATATTGCTGAAATTCCAGCAGAAGCTCCTACCAAAATGGATGATTTACCATCAAAGAGTGGAAAATAATTGTGACTTATTATATACAATAGGCCTCCAGAAAAGGTTCCTAAAAGATAGAAATTGAGTAACTGTTTTTGAGTAAAATACGTTATGAATAGGTTGCCGATAAAGTATAAGGTTATTAGGTTTAAGAGAATATGTAGAAAATCTGCATGTAGAAAGCCATAGGTAATTATAGTCCAAGGTTTCGTGAGTAATGATGAAAAACTATCCTCTAGAGAAAACCATTCTAAAACCCAGTTCATCTGCCCCCTGTACAAATCTTTAAAGACAGAAACGAATAGTGTAAATAGGAATATGGCTAAGTTAATGTAGATTAATTTCTCAACTATATTTCCGCTTTTGTAGCGTAATTTTATATCGTTTATAAAATTCATTAATTTTTTATAAATTGATTTTTATTCCAATACCAAGCAATTAAAAATCCAATTAGAGCACCCCCAATGTGAGCAAAATGAGCAATATTACCTACGGAGTAATCTGTCATACCAAAAAATAAATCAAAAGCAATGATTACTGGAATAAAGTATTTTGCTGCGATGGGTACGGGAAAAAATATCAAGGCTAATTTTGCATCCTTAAAATACATTCCAAAAGCAACTAACACACCATAAACTGCACCAGAAGCTCCAACAGCTTTTGCGTTGTAAAGGCCGATAACTTTGTCAAATTGTTCTTGGGTGATGTTTTCAATAACTCTTGAGTCATTTGTTTTTGCAGATTCTAAGATAGTAATTATTTCCGATTGATTTAAACCGGCATTCACAAATACATCATAGATTGCATTAAACTGGTAATAATTTGCCATTGTATAAATTAATCCTGCTCCAATTCCAGCAGAAAAATAAAAAAAAATAAATTTATTTTTCCCCCACATTTTCTCTAAAGGTGTACCAAAAGCCCATAAACCGTACATGTTAAATAGAATATGACCAAATCCACCGTGCATAAACATGTGGGTTACGTATTGCCAAATCCCGAAATGCTCATTCTTAGGAAAATGCAATGCTAAAATATTAGAAAAATCTAATTTTAGAAATTGTGGGGCAACAAATAAAATCACATTGATAATGATTAAATGTTTTATAGCATCAGTAATATTATTCATTTTTAGCTGTTAAATAGAGTGTCTATTTGGGTTAATGTTAGTGTTTTAAAAATTGGTTTTCCAAAAGGAGAAGTCGAGGGTTCTTTGCATGAAAATAAATCGTTTACCAATCCTTCTTGTTCTTTTTCTGAAAGCAGTGCTCCTGTTTTTATTGACAATGTTTTTGCAAAAGATTTTGCCATTATATCAAAATGACTGAAACTTGCATCCGGAACTTCTAAATTTATATCATTTAATAACTGTTCTAATATAATTGTTATTTTACTTTCAGTGACTGAAACAGGAATTCCTTTGATGGTAATAGTGTCTTTTGTGAATTCATCAAAAGAAAATCCAGCACTTTCTAATTCTGTTTTTATTGTATAAATCATTTCTATTTCTGAAGATGAAAAAGAAATTTTGACCGGGAATAATAATTGTTGACTGTTGGCTTCTTTTACAGTAATACTCTCTAAAAAGTTTTCATATAAAATTCGTTGATGCGCCAACGACTGATTGATTAACACAACTCCAGATTTAATAGAACTTAGGATGTATTTTCGCTGAATTTGAAATGTTTTTTGTCTTTGTATCTCTTGTTGATTGTGAAATAATTCTGCTTGTTTTTCTTCATCTGTAGAAGCAATAGAAGTGTACAATGATTCCCAACTTTCAGTACGTTTATCTATCTTATAGGGTAAAGAATTTTCTTTTTTATCGTCTTCTTTAAAGGGGTTGAAACCAGGGTCAACAGAAATTTTAGGTATTTTTGTAGCTCCAGAATTTGTATGTAAATGATACGATGTATCTAAATTAGCATCCCTATTAAAATCTAAAAGAGGTGCAACATTATATTGGCCTAAACTGTGCTTTACAGTTGCTCTTAACATTGCATAAAGAGCTTTCTCATTGTCGAATTTTATTTCTGTTTTTGTGGGATGTATGTTAATGTCAATTGTATTTGCAGGGACTGTTAAATATAAAAAGTAGGAGGGATGTGAGCCTTGCTCTAATAAGCCTTCAAATGCATTTACAACCGCATGATTTAAATATGAACTTTTTATAAAACGATCGTTCACAAAAAAAAATTGTTCTCCTCGTTTTCTTTTTGAAAATTCCGGTTTTGCCACAAATCCATCTATAGAAAGAATGTCTGTTTGTTCGTTAATAGGAACTAACTTTTCATTCATTTTATTCCCGAAAACACTTACAATTCGTTTTCTTAGATTACTGCTTTTTAAATGATATACCTCATTTTTGTTGTGGTACATTAAAAAAGAAATTTTTGGATGCGCTAGTGAAACCCTTTGAAATTCATCAACAATGTGTCGTGTTTCAATAGTATCAGATTTTAAAAAATTTCTTCTTGCTGGAATATTAAAAAATAAGTTTTTTACAGCAATGCTTGTTCCTTCAGTTGTAGATATAAAATCTTGAGAAATAATCTTACTTCCTTCAATTTTTATAGAAGTACCAAGCTCTTCATTTTTTTGTTTTGTTTTTAATTCAACGTGGGCAATAGCTGCAATAGAAGCGAGTGCTTCTCCTCTAAAACCTTTTGTACTAAGGTTAAATAAATCATTTGCTTTTTGAATTTTTGAAGTTGCATGACGTTCAAAAGACATTCTAGCATCTGTAGAACTCATTCCTTTTCCATCATCAATTACTTGAATTAAGGTTTTTCCGGCATCTTTTAATACTAATTTGATATTTGTTGCACCAGCATCAATAGCATTTTCTATCAATTCCTTTGCAACTGAAGCGGGGCGTTGTACAACTTCTCCTGCAGCAATTTGATTTGCAACATGATCCGGTAATAATTGAATAATATCAGACATTAACTTCTTTTGAAAATAGATACATCGAAATCTATGATATACAAAAAGATAAATACTAAAATCGAAATAATAATAAGTAGTGTTTTATTTACCTTTTTATCTGAATTCTTTAAGTCAGAAATAGCATCATTAAATTTCGCTTTTATCCCTCTGTTTTTTCCTGCAGTTTTTCTAAATTGATCTAATTTATGTTCGATTTTAAAAGGATTTCCTTCCCCTTTGTAATATCGAGGTTGATAATCAAATTTGTTATTTGTACGTTTTAAAAATCCCATAGTTTTAAGATAATTGATTTTTATTGATTTTGAGTAAATCAATTATTATACCAATTGAATAGATATTTCAAATTTACAGAATTAAAAGGAGTTCTTCAAGAAATGATGAAAAAAGTGCTCTTTATTTTTAAATTTAAAAACACTTTATTAGAAACCAATACTTTCTTTGGTTATATCAATATTTTTAATGGCTGCCATCTTAATCGCGGCAATTGCACATTCAATTCCTTTGTTGCCTAATTTTCCTCCTGACCTATCGATGGATTGTTGTTTTGTATTATCTGTTAGTACACAAAAGATGATAGGAACATCGTGTTTTATATTTAAATCAACAATTCCTTGAGTTACACCAGTACAGACAAAATCGAAATGTTTCGTTTCCCCTTGAATTACATTTCCAATTGCAATAATAGCATCAACTTGTTGAGATTGAACCATTTTTTTGCAACCGTATACAAGTTCAAAACTTCCAGGAACCTCCCAAGAAAGAATGTTTTTTTTTGCGGCACCACAATCTAATAAAGTTTCAATAGCCCCTTTTTGTAAATTTTTAGTAATTTCTGGGTTCCATTCTGAAACAACAATCCCAAATCGAAAAGACTTCGCATTTGGGATTGTATCTTTATCGTAGTATGATAAATTAGTTGTTGCCATTTTTATTTTGAACGTTTTGTAGTATCATAGTCGAATTTGTAACTCAGCAGTCAGTCAAACATTAACTAATTAGCATATTTAGCTGCTGCAATATATTTTTCGATCTCTCTACCTTGGTCAGATTTTGAATATTCTTTATAAATTTTTGTAAAGAGAGCTTCAGCTTTATCAAACTTCTTTAATTCCATTGCAGTTTGTCCTGCTTTAAATAAGAACAAAGGTGTTGTGAATTCGTTATTTTTATTATTAGCAGCTTTTTCATAATAATCAAGTGCGTCTTCTGGTTGGCTTATATCTGCAAAAGCATCTCCGATAGCACCAAGAGAAACAGGACCTAACATTTGATCTTCAGAATCAAATTTACTTAAATAGTCAATTGCTTTGTCGTATTCTTTCATTTGTAAATAAGAAACCCCTGCATAGTAATTTGCTAAATTTCCGGCATCAGTTCCACTATATTCATCAGCAATATCTAAAAAACCATATCTTCCATCTGCTCCTTCTAAACTTAAATTTAACAAAGAATCTATTCCAGAACCTGCAGTTGCAGCCTCATCAAAATGTTTTCTTGGAAAAGCTAATTCATTAGAGGCTTCTAACTCGTTAGGTTCAACTTCATATTTTATATATCCAAGGTAGGCCAAAAAGATAACAACAACCGCAATCAAACTCAAGAATAGAGGTTTGTTATTTTTCTCAATCCATTGTTCTGATTTTGAAGCAGTTTCATCTAACGTGTTTAGAACACCAGCAGTTTCAAATTCTGATTCGTCAATTTGATTTTCATCTTTTTTACTTTCTGCTTTGTATTTCTTCTTGTATGTTGCCATGTTTCTTAAAATTATTGGTGACAAAAATAGTTTTTTTAATTGGAATTTAAAAGCGTATAATTTGCTAAATTTTCAATATTTTGCAGATTGTTTTTAATATTAAATTTTATCAATGTATTTACAAAAAATTTCTTTAGTTAATTATAAAAACATTGTGTCGCAATCTTTTGATTTTCAAAAGAAAATAAATTGTTTTGTGGGTGAAAATGGTGTTGGAAAAACAAATGTTTTAGATGCCATTTATTATCTATCATTCTCGAAGAGCTACTTTAATTCTGTAGCAATTCAGAATATTAGACACGGGGAAAGTTTCTTTATGATAGAAGGAGACTATCTTTTAAATCAAAGAAATGAAAAAATTGTTTGTAGCCTTAAAAAAGGACAAAAAAAAGTTTTGAAGAGAAATGGAAAAAGTTACGAAAAGTTTTCTGAACATATTGGTCAGTTGCCTTTGGTTATCATTTCTCCTGCAGACAGAGACTTGGTTACTGAAGGAAGTGACACAAGAAGAAAGTTTATTGACGGTGTAATATCTCAACAAAATAAGACCTATTTAAAAGACTTAATTTCCTACAATAAAGTACTTTCTCAAAGAAATGCATTGTTAAAATATTTTGCTGCAAATAGAACTTTTGATGCACTGAATTTAGGTGTATATGACGAGCAACTGTCTGAATATGGAAGTAGAATTTATAAAGTAAGAAAAAGTTTTTTAGAGGAATTTATTCCTATTTTTAATCAAAAGCATCAAATAATTTCAGGTGACAAAGAGCGAGTAAATCTCCGTTATAAAAGTCAGTTACATGATTTTTCTATGGAGACATTATTGAATAAATCTTTAGCTAAAGATAAAATCATACAGCATACAACATCAGGGATTCATAAAGACGATTTGAGTTTTGAAATAGGAGCATTTCCAATAAAAAAATTTGGTTCTCAAGGGCAGCAAAAATCATATTTAATAGCTTTAAAATTAGCGCAGTTTGAATTTATAAAACAACAGTCTCGTGTCACCCCAATTTTATTATTAGACGATATTTTTGATAAATTAGATGAAAATAGAGTTTCTCAGATTATAGATTTGGTAAATAATGATGAATTCGGACAAATATTTATTACGGATACTCATTCTGAAAGGACTGAGAATATATTAAAACAAGGGGCAAAAGAATATCAAGTTTTTAGATTATAATGTGTTTTTTTCTAAATAAGCACAATGTAATTTTTTAATAAGTATTGATATTTTCTTATTTTTAATCAAATTTTTGCAAATACAAATAAACATAGCATAATGGCAAAAAGAGAAAATGATTCTTTTTCAGTAAAAGATTTAATGCAGAGCTTTATAAAAGAAAACAACTTGAGTAAAGGGATGCAAAAAATTAAAGTTGAAGAAACTTGGCTTAAAATGATGGGACCTGGTGTTGCTTCGCATACCAACTCTGTAAAATTACAAAACAAAACACTAATCATTCAGTTAAATTCTTCTGTTCTAAGAGAAGAATTAAGTTATGGCAAAGAGAAAATACTAAAAATGATGAAGGAAGAAATCGGTGAGGAAGTGATTTCTAAATTGATGTTGGTATAAATGTATTGATGCTTTCTAACTTTTTTTATTTTCTGTCACAATTTTAATTAAAGATCTCGTTACTGAAAGGTAACGAGATCTTCTAGTATGTTTTTAAAAAAAAATATTAAAACTTTTCTCTTCCTGAAAAGTGAAAATTTCCTTCAATCTCTGCATTTTCATCACTATCAGACCCATGAACTGCATTTTCTCCCATAGAAGTTGCATATAGTTTACGGATGGTTCCCTCTGCAGCATCTGCAGGATTTGTACTACCGATTAGAGTTCTAAAGTCATCAACTGCATTTTCTTTTTCTAAGATTGCTGCTATGATTGGTCCACGAGTCATAAAGCGAACTAGTTCACCAAAAAAAGGGCGCTCATTATGAATAGCATAAAAAGCTTCAGCATCAGCTTTTGTCATTTGGGTTTTTTTTAACGCGACAATTCTAAATCCTGCAGCATTAATTTTTTCTAAGATTGCACCAATATGACCGTTTTCTACAGCATCTGGTTTAAGCATTGTAAATGTTCTATTTGTTGCCATTTTATTGACTTTTTAATTTCTTGTTTATTGTTGTGAACCTTTCCACAAATTTGCTGCAAAATTACATAATTTTTTTATTTAAATTGTATATTTGCAACCTATGATTTTAAAAGGATTTGACGAGTTAATAAGCTTTCTTGAGAAACCAAAATCAATTGTAATAATTGGTCACCGAAATCCCGATGGAGATGCCATGGGTTCTACATTGGCTTTGAAGAAGTATTTAGACAAAAAAGGACACGATGCAACTGTCGTTGTTCCCAATGAATATCCAGAATTTTTACATTGGTTACCTGGTTCGGACACAACATATCGTTTCGATTGGCAAAATACCCAATCAAAAAAAGCAATTGATAAATCAGATATTATTTTTCTTTTAGATTTTAATGCATTGCACAGAGTAGGTTCTGACATGCAAAACTCGTTAGAGAAGTATCCAAACGATTTTGCGATGATTGATCATCATCAACAACCAGATGATGTTAAATATATGTATTCAGATGTTACTATTTGTTCAACTTCTCAAATGGTATATCATTTTATAGAAATGAATAGTGATTTAGATTTAATTGATGCTGATATTGCTACTTGTTTATACACGGGTATCATGACTGATACCGGTTCTTTTCGTTTTCGATCTACAACAAGTAACACCCATTTAATCATTGCAGATTTAATTGATAAGGGAGCTGAAAATGATAAAATTCATAACAATGTGTATGATGCGAATTCCTATGACAGATTGTTATTATTAGGCCAAGCATTGAGTAATTTACAAATTTTACCAACTCATAAAACTGCATTTATTACTCTAACATCAGCAGAAAAAAAACAATTTAATTTTCAAAAAGGAGATACAGAAGGAATCGTAAATTATGCTCTTTCGTTGAAGGGAATTATTTTTGCAGCAATTTTTATTGAAGATAATGAACAAGGAATTATAAAGATTTCTTTTCGTTCCAAAGGAAGTTTTTCTGTAAATCAATTTTCGAGGAATCATTTTAGTGGAGGTGGTCATGATAATGCTGCTGGTGGAAAATCTAGTTTGTCAATGGAAAAAACGATAACGAAGTTTAGCGGATTGTTACCACAATATAAAAAAGAATTAGAAGTCTCTTATGAAGATTAATTTTTTAATTTGTATCTGTTTTTTGAGTCTTGGTTGCTCTAAAGTAGAACCAAGAAAACCTATTAACCCAAGGCCATCTTCAACTATTTTAAGTAAAACTGTAGCGGAATCTATTCGTTTAAATACTGTTGAAAATCTGAAGATTTTAGAGGTTATTAAAGCAGATTCTTCAAAAAAATATCAAGTTTCTCCAAATGGATTTTGGTATTCGTACGTCACTAAAATAGATGAAAACAGGCAAACTCCTAAAACTGGTAATGAAGTTACTTTTGAATACAATATAACTGATTTGCAAGGTGCTGTGATATATGGTAAAGATGAACTAGGGCTTAAAAAGTACAAAGTAGATAAAGAAGATTTTATTTCCGGACTTCAATCCGGAATAAAGTTGATGAAAATGGGAGAAACCATTATATTTGTTATCCCATCTTATAATGCTTTTGGTATTTCAGGAGATGGAAATAGAATAGGAATTAACCAATCAATAAAAAGTACAGTAACATTAATAAATATTAAATAATTTAAAAAAAATGAAGATTATAAGAGGTATTTTTACAATCGCAGTAGTAGCAACAATGTTTTCTTGTGGAAACCAATTCAAAGAAGTTAAATCTTTAGAGACAGAAATAGACTCTGCAAGTTATGCTTTAGGTCTAGATATGGCCATAAAAGTGAAAGCAAATTTTAAGGAAGCTAATAGAGATCTTTTTTTACAAGGTTATAAAAATGGAATAGATTCTACAAATTTATTAATCAATACCAAAGACCTTAATGCTTTTTTAAGAGTCTTCTTTCAAAAGCAACAAATTGCAAAACAGAAAGAGCAACAAGAAAAATCAGCTAAAATAGCAGAAGCAAAATTTGGTGATAATAAAAAAGCAGGAGAGGATTTCTTAGCTGAAAATAAATCTAAAAAAGGTGTAATAGTTACAGAAAGTGGTTTGCAATATAGTATTCTTAAAGAAGGAAAAGGGGCAAAGCCAGTAACCACCTCTAAAGTTAAAGTTCATTACCATGGTACCAATTTAGATGGAGTAGTTTTTGATAGCTCTGTAGATAGAGGTACTCCTGCAGAGTTTGGAGTAACCCAAGTTATAAAAGGATGGACAGAAGGTTTACAGTTAATGAAAAAAGGAGCGAAATATAAATTCTTTATACCTCAAGAATTGGCCTATGGTCAACAACAAAGAGGTAAAGAAATTAAGCCTTTTTCAATGTTGATATTTGAAGTAGAATTGTTGGAAGTGCTTGATAAATAATTCATTAGTAATTGATGAAGAATTTAAAATTTATTTTTGCTGTAGTTTTCGTGTTTTCAGCTTGTAAGTCTAACAAGTATGTAGGTCTAAACGAAGGTTTGTATGCAGAATTACAAACGACTAAGGGTGATATCTTATTAAAATTATACGCAAAAGATGTACCGATGACAGTTGCTAATTTCGTTTCACTTGCAGAAGGCACAAACACCAAAGTTATAGATTCTATTAAAGGCAAACCTTTCTTTGACGGAATTCGTTTTCATAGAGTCATTAAAAACTTTATGATACAAAGTGGAGATCGAACCAATTCAGGAAGTGGCAACGCTGGTTACAAATTTGCAGATGAATTTCCAACAGATTCTGTTGGAAATTTACGATATAAACATGATGATAAAGGAGTTTTATCAATGGCAAATTCAGGACCAAAAACAAATTCAAGTCAGTTTTTTATAACGCACAAAGCAACTCCGTGGCTGGATCGAAAACATACTGTTTTTGGTAAAATTCAAACAGGTCAAAACGTGGTAGATAGTATTGTAAAAAACGATACAATAAAAAAAGTAGCGATTATTCGAGTAGGTTCATTTGCTAAAAAATTTAAGGCATCAAAAGTTTTTGAAGCTGAATTGGCAAATACAAAATCCAAAGAGATAGAATATTTAGATAAGTTAGAAAGATTAAAAACTGTTTTTTTGAGAGATAAAGGACATGAAAAAGCTACAAAAACAAGCTCGGGATTAAAAATACTAGAATTAAAAAAAGGAACTGGAAAAAAGTTTAATAGCGCTTTGCCTGCATCAATGAATTATACAATTTATTTGGCTTCAGGGAAATTAATTCAATCTTCAGAGGGTAAAAAACCGTTGCAATTTACACTTGATAAAAACCCAATGATTGCAGGAGTAAAAGAAGCTCTTTTAGAGATGAGAATTGGAGATAAAAAAAGACTCTTCATTCCTTATTATCTGGGTTATGGAGAGGAAATGTATGGTCCTTTCCCACCAAAATCAGACATCGTTTTTGATATAGAACTTTTAAAAATAGAAGAATAAGTTGTTAGACAATATCATTCAAATTGATCAAAAGATTCTAATCTTCTTAAATAATTTGGGAAGCGAACAATGGGATCCATTTTGGTTACTTATTACCAATCAATTATCCTGGAGTCCATTGTTTATTCTTATTTTATATTTAACAATTAAATCGTATGGATGGAAACGAGGTGGATGTATTATTTTATCTATGATTTTGTTAGTTGCCTTTTCAGACCAGTTTACAAATCTTATAAAGAACACTACACAGCGTCTTCGTCCTAATAACAACGAAGAAATTAAGTATCTATTAAGAACTTTAATCAATCCTCAAGGTTATAGTTTCATGTCAGGCCATGCAACTACATCAACATTTTTTTCAGTGTATGTAGTACTTCTTTTAAAAGATAAATACAAATACATATACTTACTATTGCTTTTTCCCTTAATATTCGCATACAGTAGATTGTATTTAGGAGTCCATTTTCCTATTGATATTCTTGTGGGATTCGCAATCGGAATAACTTTCGCAAATTTTTATTTTATCATTTTTAAGAGAATCATTACAAATAAACTTTCGTTTTTAAAATGAAAAACAAGAATAAAAAGTAGATTTTAAGTAGATTTGCAATTATCAAACCCGGAAAAAATATTATGAAAATATCATACAAATGGTTACAACAATTTTTGCAGATAGATTGGGAACCCGATAGAGCAGGAGAATTGCTAACAGACTTAGGTCTAGAGGTAGAAGGAATTGAAACCAAAGAATCTATAAAAGGAAGTTTGAAGGGAGTTGTAGTAGGTGAAGTTTTAACCTGTATTCAACATCCGAATGCAGATAGATTAAAAGTAACTACTGTAGATTTAGGTCTTTCAGAGACCGTTCAAATTGTTTGTGGTGCTCCTAATGTTGCTGTAGGTCAAAAAGTTCCCGTTGCTACAATTGGTACTTCACTTTATGATGATAAAGGAGCTGCCTTTAAAATAAAAAAAGGAAAAATCAGAGGCGAAGAAAGTTATGGGATGATCTGTGCTGAAGACGAGTTAGGCTTGGGTAATAATCATGACGGAATTTTAGTTCTAGATAAAGAAATACCGGTAGGAACTGCTGTAGCAGAAGTTTTCAATATAGAAACTGATTTTGTATTTGAAATTGGTTTAACTCCAAATAGGTCTGATGCAATGAGTCACTTTGGCGTTGCTAGAGATTTACGTGCAGGTTTAATGCAACAACATGTAAATTTAGAACTAATTTCACCTTCTGTAAGTGATTTTCATGTAGATGAAAGAACTCTTAGAATTGATGTAGAAGTTGATGACAGAGAGCAAGCACCAAGATATTGTGGCATTACTATTACTGATATAGAGGTTAAAGACTCTCCTCAATGGATTCAAAATAGATTAAAATCTATTGGCATAACTCCTAAAAATAACATTGTAGACATTACAAATTACGTTTTACATGAATTAGGGCAACCGTTGCATGCATTTGATGCCCAAAAAGTCAAAGGAAATAAAATTTTAGTAAAAACATTACAGCAGGGAACAAAATTTACAACTTTAGATGATATTGAAAGAGAATTATCCTCAGAAGATATTATGATTTGTGATGCAGATTCCAATCCACTTTGTATTGCTGGTGTTCTTGGTGGACTGAAATCTGGTGTGACAGAAAATACGACTTCAATCTTTCTTGAGAGTGCCTATTTTAATCCTGTTTCTATTCGCAAGACAGCTAAAAGACATGCTTTAAATACAGATGCTTCTTTTCGTTTTGAGCGTGGAATCGATATCAACAAGTCTAAGTACGCTTTAAAACGAGCAGCGCTGTTAATAGAAGAATATGCTGGAGGAAAAATGGGGTCTGATATCTCAGACTTTTTTCCTGAAAAAATTGAAGATTTTCAAGTTTTCTTATCCTATGAAAATGCATACGGCTTAATTGGACAAGAAATTCCAAAAGAAACTATAAAAAATATTTTAGCTTCTTTAGAAATTAAAATTAATAGCGAAACAGAGGGCGGTTTAGGCTTAACAATTCCTTCTTATAGAACAGATGTTCAGCGAGAAGCAGATATTATTGAAGAAATTTTAAGAGTTTATGGGTACAATAATATAGAATTTTCTCACAAGCTAAATACCTCAATTTCTTTCGATTCTAACAAAGAAATAAAGATTGAAAATATTATTGCAAATCAACTTACTTCTATTGGTTTTAATGAAACCATGGCGAATTCTTTGACAAAGCCAGAATATGTCACTTTTTCAGAAAATTTAAATGAAGCTACTACTGTAGAAATGTTAAATCCATTAAGTAATGATTTAAAAGCCATGCGTCAATCTTTATTGTTTGGTGGTTTAGAATCTATTGCTTACAATATCAATAGAAAAAACAGTTCCCTTCAATTTTATGAGTTTGGTAAAACCTATCATAGATACAATGAAAAATATGAGGAAAACAAACATTTAACCCTCTTTGTAACCGGAAATAGGACTAAAGAAAGTTGGAGTATTGATCATAAAGTCTTGGATTTCTTTTTTTTAAAAGGAATAATTACTTCTTTATTAAGTAGATTAGGTATCGAAAAAGTAAAATCTTCACCCACAAAACAAGATGTTTTTTCCGAAGGAGTTTCTTTTGGCTTAGGAAAAATGAAGTTTGTCGAATTCGGTGTTGTAAAACCCACTATTTTAAAAGAATTTGGAATAAAACAGGAGGTTTTATTTGCAGACTTTAACTGGGATACTATTCTGAAATTGACAGGAAATAAGAAAATAAGTGTAACTGAATTACAAA
The DNA here is from genome assembly GCA_029245665.1 of Polaribacter sp. Classification (GTDB taxonomy): domain Bacteria; phylum Bacteroidota; class Bacteroidia; order Flavobacteriales; family Flavobacteriaceae; genus Polaribacter. Next base: position 14,609 of record JAQWOW010000108.1, read on the forward strand.
AATTTCCGTCTGTGAAACGAGATTTAGCGCTCTTATTAGACTCTAAAACAGCATTTGATGAAGTGTACAATTTAGCATTTCAAACGGAAAGAAAATTATTAAAAGAAGTAGATTTATTTGATGTTTATGAAGGTGATAAATTACCTGATGGAAAAAAATCATATGCAGTAAGTTTTATATTGCAAGACGAAACTAAAACTTTGGCCGACAAACAGATTGATAAAATAATGCAAAAACTTCAACAAGCATTTGAAAAAAAATTAGATGCAGTTTTAAGATAATTCCTAAAAAAAAAATACACTTAACTAAAAAACCATCTGAATATAGATGGTTTTTTTAGTTGACTTTTTTACAATTTTTTAAATGGCATGTTTGTGTGCTTTGTAGGAAGATCTAACCAAAGGTCCACTTTCTACATACATAAAGCCCATCTCTAAACCTAAAGTTTCGTATTTTTTAAATTGTTCTGGGGTAATAAACTCCTTGACTGGCAGATGCTTTTTAGTTGGCTGAAGGTACTGACCAATAGTTAAAACATCCAATCCAACTTCCTGTAAATCTTTCATGGTTTCAATAACTTCTTTTTCAGTTTCTCCCAAACCAAGCATTAATCCAGTTTTGGTTCGCATTCCGTTTTCTTTTAAATATTTTAAAACATTTAAACTTCTATCGTATTTGGCTTGAATTCGAACTTCACGTGTTAACCTTCTAACAGTTTCCATATTATGAGAAACGACCTCAGGGTGTACTGCAATAATTCTATCAATTTGCTTTTTATTTCCTTGAAAATCAGGTATTAAAGTTTCTAAAGTTGTTTTTGGGTTTGTCCTTCGAATAGCCTCTACAGTTTCTGCCCAAATAATAGAGCCACCATCTTTCAAATCGTCTCTGTCTACCGAGGTAATTACAGCATGTTTTATGCTCATTAATTTTATAGAACGAGCCACTTTTTCAGGCTCATCCCATTCTACAGTTTCTGGTCTTCCTGTTTTAACTCCACAAAAACCACAAGAACGGGTACATATATTTCCTAGAATCATAAATGTTGCAGTCCCTTCACCCCAACATTCTCCCATGTTTGGGCAACTTCCACTTGTACAAATTGTATTTAATTTATACTTATCTACCAAGCTTCTTAATTCAGTATACTTCTTACCAACCGGTAACTTTACACGCAACCATTTCGGTTTTTTAGGTCTTTCAGCAACTATTACAGACTCTATCGCCATTTTTCTATCAAATTTATATGCAAATATACAAAGGAAAGTTTTAAATACTTGTTAAAAACCAAATGCTAAACACAATTAAAAAAACAATTCCAGCAATGCTTAAGATGCGAAGGTACATTCCTGGTTGATGTTCTTTTGGGGTATGTATTCCTGTAATTAATTTATAATTTAAAATGGCATAAAAAGGAGCTGTTAAGAAGGATAAGACAGTAGCGATCTTAACAAGTAAGCCCATATTGTCCATAAAATATTTTAAAATAAAAAATGTTCCAATAAATAAAAAGACAATCCAAAACCAATATCCAAATCTAAATTCTTTTTTCCATAACAACTTTGTCGTTCTATTCATTGTTCTTGGTGAAGCATCCATCGTTGTTATAGTGGTGCTGAACATTGTTGTAAATGCAGCAATAGCTATAAAAACATGAGAGAATTCACCAAGATTTTCTGTATATAAATGAATTAATTGTGAAGCAAAAACACCTCCTTTATTGGAGAATGTTTCTCCAGATTTGTACATTACCAATGCGCCCAAAAGGACAAAACAGATACCTAGACAAAGTGTGCCAATATAGCCCACATTAAAATCAAAAATGGCCTCTTTTCGTTTTGTTTTAACCACTGAAATTTTATCTTTTTCAATAGACCAAATAGAATGCCATATAGAAACATCTAATGGAGCAGGCATCCAACCTAAAAAAGCAATTAAAAAAGTAATTTCAACCGCTCCTGAGGGAAGTATTTGTGTAACATCAAAAGTATATTTTGTATTGAATAAAGCTACACATACTGCAATAAAAGTACTAATCGATAAAATGACAATAATGTATTTCATTAAGTTGTCTAATAATTTGTATTTACCAACTATTAAAAAAAGGATGCTAAAGAATAATATTAGCGAAGACCATAAAACAAAATCATCTGTAATTCCAAAAAGTTGTGATGCTAATCCGGCAGTGACAATCGTTACAGCGGCTTGAATAGTAAACATTGTTGCAAAATTTACAATGTAATATGCAATTAAAACACCTTTACCCAATTTCAGGTACCCATCTAACAATGTTTCTCCTGTTGCAGAAGCATAGCGAGGGCCAAATTGAAAAAAAGGATATTTAAAAATATGAACGAATAACAATGCCCAAAGTAGGCCAAAACCAAATTCTGCACCAGCTCTTGTAGATTGAACTAGATGAGAAACCCCAATTGCTGCTCCGGCAAATAGCAATCCTGGACCTAATGAATGTAAGAAAGATTTTTTCATTTCCTTTTTAACTTTTTATTGAATGCATTGGGCCTTTGTATATTAAGATCTCTTAATAATTTCTGCTAATAATTTTTTAGCCCTCAATAATTTTACTTTTACATTGTTCATTGGCTCGTTGATTTGCTCGGAAATTTCTTTATAACTTAATTCTTGAAAATAACGTAATTGAATCACCTCTTGATATTTGGGCTTTAATTGCTTTATATCCGTTAAAAGTTTTGCTAAATTTTGTTCCGTAATAATTTTATCTTCAGGTGTAGGGTTTTCATCTATGACTAAATACACTTTCTCTTCCTGTTCTTTAGAGGTATTAGTGGCAATAGAAATACTTTTTTTGCGTAAGGAATCGATATGAATATTCTTTGAAATTGTAATTAACCAAGTTTTAAAAACATATTTTTCATCAAAAGTATCAATCTTACTAAAAGCTTTTGAAAATGTTTGTATTGCAATATCTTCTGCATCATTTTCACTTTTGGTTCTTTTTAATTGGTAATGATAAACATCACTCCAAAAAGTGTCTAATAAAAATCTAAATGCAGATTGATTTCCAATCTTAGCTTTTGAAATATTGACATCAAGTTTTGTTTGGCTTATTTCCAATGATTTGGTTTTGATGACAAATTAGTGATAAATATCGAAAAGTGAAAAATGAGAAGAGCAATTTCTAAAAAAGGTAAAAAATAAATGAGCCTAGGTTCATTTAATTTTTTTGTTGAAAATCCTATTACAATAAATTGTAGGGTATAGTAGAGTACAGTTAGAGATAAAATAATTTTCGAAGGGTAAAACATACATAATAAAATTGCAAGTAGATAAAATAGCAACTTAGAAATATAGAACATCCCTAAAAAAAATTTATACTTTAGCTTGTAATGGTTTGCTGTAGAAATATGTCTCCTTTTTTGATGAAACCATTCTGTAAAACTTTTTGGAGCAATAGATTCTGTAAAACTATTTTTTGATAAAGAGATTGTTGTATTTTTTTTATTTGCAGCATCTTGTATGAATAAATCATCATCACCAGATTTAATATGTATGTGATTGATAAACCCCTTTACTTTAAAAAATTCAGATTTTTGATATGCTAAATTTCTACCAACAGCCATATAAGGAGACCCTATTTTAGAGAAGCTGAAGTACTGAATTGCAGTTAGTAAGGTTTCAAATCTGACAAGTAGGTTTATAAATGATTTTTCGATTTTGTATTTTCCATAACCTAAAACAATCGTTTTTTCTTTATGGAAATTTTGACTCATTTCATAAATCCAATTTTTGGAAACTGGTGAACAATCTGCATCAGTAAATAAGAGGTGTTCATTTTTTGCTGCTTTGATTCCTAGAGTAAGAGCATATTTTTTATTACCCCAGAAAGCTTCAATATTTTTTACAGTAATAATTTTAATTTTTGAGTATTTTTTTGCGAAGTATTTCATTACTTCTGCCGTTTTATCTGAAGAGGCATCGTTGATTAAAATTACTTCAAAGTCAGTATATTTTTGATCTAAAATAGTTGGAAGAAATTTTTCAAGATTTTCAGCTTCATTTTTTGCACAAATAATAATAGAAATAGGAAGAACAGTTGATTTTCTATTCTTTTTTTTGGTATGAAACAAAAAAGAAGAGAAGACGAGATAGTAGAGTATTTGAATTCCTGTAAATACTACAAAAGAGTAGAGGAGTACAGTTACTATCATCTAGAAAAGAGAATTAGTGATGTTTTGGTTCAATACAAGAATCAAATTGATCAGGAGATTTTCCACAAAAGCCACAAGATTCCCCTGTTTTGTTTAGCATCGGGTTTTGGCTAGCACAAGTTCCTGCAAATTCCCCGTCTTTTTTAGCCCATATTTTTATAGCAATTCCTGCAACTCCTATTGCCAATAAGCCTAAAGTAAGTAAAAGTAATTTCATAAAAGATAATTGAAGTTGTAAAGATACATTTATTATATGTTTTTTGAAATGCTTTTAAAGTCTTATTATACTTATTTCTAATAATAGTTCAACCCCAATTAATTAATTAATAACTTTGAGAAATTATGACTGAAAAAAAGATTTATATAGTATCAATAGTTTTTAAACTATTTTTTCTTTTAGAGGTCTAATTATTACATAATATATTTTAAATGAAAAAAAAACCATATATAAAACAATCATTTTCACATTTTCTTTTGTTATTTCTAATCATCTCCTGTAGCTCTTCAGGAACTGGAAATGAGGAAGAAATAGACGACACATCAGATCCTTCTCCATCTACAGAATACGATATTACATCGATTCTCTCTAAATTTGATGGAATAGATGCCGTATCATACTCCGTTTCAGGAAATACAGTAACTTTTACAACTACAGATTTACCAAATCATACAAGTCCTTATTGGGACACCTCTCATCCTTTGTATGAAGCCTATAATGGAACAAATTCTAATTGGAGACAGAATCCAAACTCAATTGGCGAGCAAAATATTACATTTAGAATGACCCTTCACCCTGCTGAAGCAACTAACAAAAGCGCCACTCCTCTTGGTCCAATAGGAATTTCTAGGAATGGTGTTGTGTTTTTTAATCAATATGCAGGTCCAAATAATCAACCTTTAACGAATGAAATAAATTCTTTTGATCAATGGTTGGGACATCCTGCAGGAACACAGTATCATTATCATATAGAACCTTCTTTTTTAACTGATAATTTTGGTAAAGATGCATTTTTAGGTTTGCTTTCTGATGGATTTCCTGTATACGGGCCAGAGGAAAATGGAGGTACAATTATATCATCAAATTTAGATGATTATCATGGACATACTCATGAAACAGTGGATTTTCCTGATGGGATTTATCATTATCATATTACAGCTGATGCGCCCTATTTAAATGGAAACGGATTTTTTGGAACTGCAGGAACTATAACAAGATAGTTTTTTGAAGTTTTTTAAAATCAATATATTAATTTTTCTTTTTTTCTTTTCTTGTAATGATACGTGTCAAGAAAATGAAAAAATTATCTCAGTAGTTGAGATGAAGATCCCATCGATGGAAGTTGATAAATCTCACAATAATTTAATATTAAAAAATGGTATTTTATATTTTGAGGAAAAACAGTATTCTGGGATTGTAAATGAGTTTTATGATGGTAAAAAAATCAAATCAAAATCGGCCTATCATCAAGGAAAAAGACACGGTTTTTTTTGGGGGTGGTACAAAAATGGAATGCAATGGTTTCAGCGATCTTATACAAATGGATTAAAGTCAGGTATTCATA